>RFKA01000108.1 GCA_003694385.1 Candidatus Woesearchaeota archaeon
TCGAGCACGGGGCAAGCGTCCCCCACGAGTGCCGCGACGCGGTCACGCTTCAGCGCGACATCATAGTAGTCATTGAAGTTATCAATGCCTATGACGGTGTCACCGCGCGCCACGAGTGCATGGGCTACATGGCTACCGATGAAGCCAGCGATTCCCGTCACGAGCACCCGCACCATACTCTTTAGAGCGACAACCGATTTAAAACCCTTGTGGTGCGGTTACAAGCAGGGGCTACCCCGTCTACCAATGCGTGGTACATATTCAGAGAGCATCCCCCAAGCAGCTTTGCCTAGAGTCTACTGGCGTGCAAGAACAAAAGCGACGACCTTCGTCGCCGACTCCTCAATCGAAAGCTCCTCTGTGTTGAGATGTATCTCTGGATGTACGGGAGCTTCATACGGGGCAGAGATGCCAGTAAAGTTCTTGATCTCACCCGCTCTCGCCCGCGCATAGAGGCCTTTTGGGTCGCGGGCTTCACACACGGAGAGAGGCGCGTCCACGAACACTTCAACAAAATCGCTCCCGAGCAGACGCCGCGCAAGCCGACGATCTGCAGAGTAGGGACTGATAAAACTCACGAGAGTGATAACGCCTGCGTCAACAAAAAGACGCGCGACTTCGGCGACCCGGCGAATATTCTCTGATCGGTCTTGAGGGGTAAAGCCAAGGTCCTTGCAGAGCCCATGGCGAACATTGTCGCCGTCGAGAAGATAGGTGAGCTTTCCCTTCTTGTGCAGGCGCTCTGCAACAGCGTCGGCAATCGCGGTTTTCCCGCTCCCGCTGAGACCCGTGAACCACAAGACGAGCCCTCGTTGCCCGAGGAGCTTCTCCCGCTGTGCGCGCGTGACTGCGTGGTCATGCCAGGTGACATTAGTCGAGGCCGAGGTTGCGGAGGATTGTTTCGGCGAGTACATCATAATCAGGCTTGGGGGGGATTGGCACGTGGAGCGCTTTCGTCCCCTTCTCATAAGTGAAATCTCTCCCTGGGAGTACTGTCCCCTTTCGCGTATAGGCTCCGTGTGGGTCGCGCTTCATGCAGCGTTCGGGAGGCGTATCAATAAATATTTCGGTGAATTGTCGACTACCAATGAGTGAGCGCGCAGCTTCTCGGTCGGCGCGGTATGGGCTAACAATATTCACGATAACAATGAGTCCTGCATGGAGAAGTGTATTTGCCACTTCCGCGACGCGACGAGCTTGTTCGTGGCGCGCCTCTTCTGAGAAATCAAGGTCGCTGCTCAACGAGAGCCTCACTGTTGCCGCATCGAGATAATACGCGTTCTTCTTCTTGTCGAAGAGGAGTCGTTCGAGCCGGCGCGCGATCTCCCCTTTACCGCTCCCTGGCAAGCCCGTCACCCAGAGCACCATCCCTTCGTGGCCGTAACGTTTCGCTCGTTCCTCACGTGTGACGAGGTGGCGCTTCGGAGCCAGCCCCGCCTTTGTGACCACGAAGGGCCTCGATTGGAGTTCCTGAGCTCCACGCTCAATGATGCCTCCCCCTGCCACGATGCCGTCGTCAACAATGACGAAGCGCCCTGTTGTGGGCGAGTCTTTGAAGCTGTCGAAGCAAAAGGGGTGGTTGGCCTTGATCGTGACCCTTGCGACTTCATGCTTTTTCACAACTGATCGCTTCACATCGCGCTCCAGAGTCGTGCTATCGGTTATGCTATGGATAGCCGCGATACGGCAAGTGACCGCTTCTGTCGCGAGTTTCAGTGTGTATTCTTTTCCCTGGACAAGGTCGTCACGGCCCATCCAGAACAGCGTGGCCGTCAGCGTAGTGCTTATTGATGGTTCTTGGCCAGGGTGCACGATGACCTCTCCCCGCCGAAGCAAGAACTCATCGGCGAGTTCGAGTGTGACGGGCTCACCCGCCCTTGCAGAGGCAACAGGCGCATGGGGCCAAGCGAGAAGGCGCCGCACAATGGTCTGCTCACCAGAGGGCAGGAAGATGACTGCGTCGCCAGCCCTAAGGGTTCCGGCCTCGACGCGACCAGCGACTACTCTGTGCTCGTCAAATTTATAGATATCTTGGACGGGAATACGGAGCGGGCGAGTGGTGAGTGGGGTTGGTGAAGGCAACTCATCAATGGCTGCAAGCAATGTTGGCCCAGAGAACCATGCGAGTTTCGCTGAACGCGCGGTTATGTTTGCTCCTTCTTTCCCAGAAACGGGTATGCATCTCAGGAGATTGATGCCGAGTTTCGAGAGATAAGAGGTAATCGCGTGCTCGAGCTCCTTGAAGCGTTCTGCATCGTAGTTAACGAGGTCCATCTTATTTACCGCAACGTTAACTGCAGGAATGCCAAGGAGGTGGAGGAGGTACGCATGCTTCATCGTTTGTTCGCGTACGCCCTCTTCAGCGTCGATGACGAGTACTGCGGCATCAGCGCGGGAGGCACCGGACACCATATTCTTCAAGAACTGCTTGTGCCCCGGAGCGTCGATAATCGTGTAGTCCCGTTTCGCCGTCGCAAAGCGGAGGGTTGTGATGTCTATCGTGATGCCCTGGTCCTGCTCTTCTTGCAGCGCATCGAGGAGATAGGCATACTCGAAAGGGATGTTCTTCCCATCACAAGTCTGCCTGACGCGTTCGAGGACTCCATCATGTAAGGAGTTAGTTTCGGCGAGGAGACGCCCGAGAATTGTGGATTTCCCGTGGTCGACGTGACCGACGAACACAAGGGTGAGCGCATCGCGTTGTTCTTTGTGCTGATCTTTGTGTTTCTTGCGTGCCATCACATATACCCTTTCGCCCGGAGTTTCTGGAGTGCATAGCGGTCTTCCTTGTCTTGTCCACGCCCTTCGCGCTCAGCAGTTTTCGTCGCGCGGAGCTCAGCGATGATTTTATCGACTGTGTCGGCATCGCTCCTGATAGGGTGAGTGATTGGTTGGCAGCCCAGGCTCCGATAGCGTTTCCCGTTCTTCGCGAAGTACAGGGGAACACAAGGAATGTTCTCGCGTTTCACGTACTCCCAAACATCAACTTCAGTCCAGTGGAGGATTGGGTGGATACGAACATGCTCTCCTTTCTTGACATCTGTATTAAACTGGTCCCAGAGCTCGGGTGGTTGGTCGGTGTAGTCCCATTCAAAATCAGCGTTGCGTTTACTGAAGACGCGCTCTTTGCTTCGAGAGCCCTCCTCGTCAGCGCGTATTGCGAGAATGAGGCCTGCAAATTGTTTCTCTTTCATGAACTGCTGGAGCGCCACTGTTTTGAGTTCATGGCAAACCGTAAGTGCATCGTGTGTCGCGTAGCTCACCCCTTTCTTGAGGGCGGCTTCATTTCGGCCAATGAGGAGGTTTAGCCCCCACGCTTTAGCAAGTCGGTCGCGGAAAGCATACATTTCTGGGAATTTAAATGACGTGTCGATGTGCACAACGGGGAAGGGTACGTGCCCGTTGAATGCTTTCTTTGCGAGCCAGAGCATGACTGTTGAGTCCTTTCCCATACTCCAGAGCATTGCGAGCGAAGTAAAATGCCGATACGCTTCACGGAGCGCATAGATGCTTTCTGCTTCAAGTCTGTCGAGCCGGTCCATTGCATAACCTCAAGAGGTCCTCGTGACGCGTGCCGTTCGAGGCGAGGAACCCGTGAATGCGGGGGTCATCACAGTTATATTTAAAGCGTTCCCCTGTAAAAGAAGTGAGGCGCCCACCAGCAGCATGCACGATACAGTCCATAGCACAGATATCCCATTCGTTCACCGTTCCGGCACGCACGTACACATCCGCGCGGCCAGAGGCTACCCAGCAACCCTTAAGCGAGCTCCCCGCGCGCTCGACACGAGCAAAACCGCAACGCTCGCTCAACTGCTTATCCTCAGAAGAGAGGTGAGAACGGCTCACCACGAGCACCATTTCCTCGAATCGTGACCGTGCAGAGACAGAAAGAGGCTCTGTTGATCCTCCCCAGTCCCTAAATGCGCCTGCTGGTGAGGCGTAAAAGCACTCATCTCTTGCTGGGAGAAAGATGACGCCAAGAAGGGGGCGCCCATGGACGACGAGCGCTATGTTGACAGTGAACTCCCCATTCCGCTTAATGAATTCCTTCGTACCATCGAGGGGATCAATAATCCACACACGTTTCTTCGAGAGACGTGAGCCATCATCTTGCGCCTCCTCCGTGAGGAAGCCGTCAGCAGGGAATCGCTTAGCGAGGCCCTCTACTATTAGCGCGCTCGCCTCAATATCGGCTTGCGTAACTGGCGAACCATCACTCTTCTCGCGCGGCTCAGCTTCGCCATACAATCGCATGATGCGCTCTCCTGCCAGCCGCGCAAGAGTTAAGGCTGCTCTGAGTTCCTCCTCCATCACCGGAGAGGACGACGAGGCACTTTTAAGTATTCTGCTTGAGTTGAAAATTCTCAGGGTGGAGAGAATACAAAAAAGTGTTTTTATATAGCCACTCATTTCTGCTGAAGTAATGATTCGCATCAACGGCGACGAAGTGGTGATTCCCTTACGCGGAAAAGAAACCGTGCAACGCATGTTCTGGTTCTCACGACTCTGGAAGCCAATGGCCAGATACTGCACTGTGAACGGCACGAATTACTGGCCACTCATAAGTTACTTTGTCTTCGCGACGAACAGGTTCTTCCCCGA
>RFKA01000109.1 GCA_003694385.1 Candidatus Woesearchaeota archaeon
ATCAAGCCGCTCGATACGCGCACGCTTGTGCGCTCGGCGAAGAAGACGGGTTGTGTCGTGACCGCCGAAGAACACCAGGTACTGGGTGGCCTCGGGAGCGCCGTTGCGGAGGTGCTCGCGCGGGAAGCGCCTGTGCCGATGGCCTTCGTCGGCGTGCAGGACTCTTTCGGCGAGTCAGGACGGTGGCAAGAGCTCCTCGTGAAGTACAAGCTCATGCCCGAGGATATCTGCAATGCAGTCCGGCGTGTACTAAGAAAGAGGCCGTTAGCATGAAGAAAACGTGGCGCCTCATCGTCTTGGGAGGAGGAATCCTAGTCGGCCTTGGAGCTTACTTCGGCACGGGGCTCGCTCACGCGCCACCAGAAAAGTTGCTCTCTTGGTTTCATTCGCTCGGCGTATGGGCAGGAGTGGTTTATATCACGATCTATGCAGTCGCACCAGTCTTGCTCGTCCCCGGAAGCCTCCTGACAGTCATCGCTGGTGCCCTGTTCGGGCCACTCCTGGGCACCCTCTATGTCATCATTGGAGCGAATCTGGGAGCCCTCATGGCATTCCTCTCAGCACGTTATTTCGGGGCGGATGTGAAAGAAAAAGTTGAGAAGACACGCTTCATGAACCTTCAGGAAGCGAACAAGAAAATTGAGAGAAATGGCTTTTTGTTCGTCCTGTTTCTCCGGCTCGTCCCCCTCGTTCCCTATAACCTCCTGAACTACGGCCTGGGGTTGTCGCGCGTTCGCTTCCGTGATTACTTCCTCGGGAGCATCATTGGTATGTTACCGGCGACGTTCGCGTTCGTCTACTTTGGTGACAGCCTCGCGAGTCTTGATTGGCGTCAGATCCTCTTCGCCTCCCTGCTTGTTGCAGGCACCATCACCATCCCTCTTGGCATCAAGAAGCACATGGGAAAAAAAGAGCAGGCGCTCAATGCGAGGGAAGATTCATGACAGCTCCACATGACATTATAGTCATCGGTGCAGGAAGCGGCGGCTTGAACATTGCGGGGTTTATGAACCGTGCAGGATTCAACGTCCTGTTAATTGACAAAAACGATACCGCAATCGGTGGTGACTGCTTGAACTTCGGCTGCGTCCCGAGCAAAGCACTCATCCACGTTGCGCGGCTCGCCCGTGATGCGCAAGCTGCTGAGCGGTTCGGCATAACAGCACAGGGCAGGATTGACTTCAGAAAAGTAAGGGCATACATCACTGAAAAACAAAACCGCATCCGGCAACACGAGAACGCAGCTTGGTTTCGTGCACAAGGCATGGACGTCGTCCTTGGCACGGCACAATTCTCAGGCCGACAAAGAGTCACCGTTGATGGCAAGGAGTTTCAGGCGAAGCGCATCATCCTCGCGACGGGGAGCCGGCCACGCCCATTAACCGTGCCAGGCATTGAGCAGGTGCGGGTCGAGACAAATGAGACTATCTTCGGACTAGAAGAGTTGCCCCGACGGCTCCTCGTCGTTGGGGGAGGACCCATTGGTATCGAGCTCGGGCAGGCATTCCGCCACCTGGGAAGTGAAGTCACCATCATTGTGAGGGGGAAGAAGTTCTTGCCGAAAGAGTCTGCGGAAATCGCAGGTGTCCTCCGGACGCAACTCGAGAAGGAGGGTGTCCGCTGCTTATTTGAGAGTGAAGTGGAAGCATTCACGGGAAAGCATCAAGCAGTCGTCGTCTCGCGGGGGAGCAGGGAGACTGTTACTTTTGACGTGGTCCTCGCGAGTATCGGCCGGGTCCTGAACACTGAGGGCCTCGCGCTCGAGCGCGCAGGCATCGCCGTTGATTCTCGCGGAAAAATTGTTGTCGATTCGTATCTCCGCACGACCAATAAGAACGTGTTTGTGTGCGGGGATATCGCGGGCGCGTACCAGTTCACGCACGCCGCTGAGCTGCACGCAAGCATTATCATCGGGAATTTCTTCAGGCCAAGACCGCTCTGGAAAAAAGTCTCGTACGATACGCTTTCGTGGGTTACCTTCACCTCGCCGGAGATTGCAACGTGGGGGCTGAGTGAGGAGCAGCTCAGGAAGCGAGGAACCCCCTACGAGCGGCTTGTTTTTGACTTCGATGAGGATGACCGCGCCATCATTGACGAAGCTCAGGGTAAGCTCGTGCTGTACATCGCGAAAGACAGAGTGCTTGGGGGGTCAATGGTTGGGGAGCACGCGGGCGAACTTGCCCAGGAGCTGATTCTCGCCACGAGCGCAGGTATTCCTCTGAAAGCGTTGTTCGAAAAGGTATATCCTTATCCAACGGCGTCGCGCGTGAACAAGCGCGCAATTAGTCTCCAGTATGCGAAGAAACTCACTCCATTCACTAAACGCATTCTGCATTGGCTATACTAAGGTGATACGATGGAACTTGGATTCATTGGCTTAGGAAGGATGGGCATGCCGATGGTGGAGCGCATGCTCAAAGGCGGTTTGCGCGTCGTCGTGTGGAATCGATCGCAGGACAAGGTCGCTAAGGCTGTCGCGGCGGGCGCGGTCGGGGCGGCTTCGGTTGCTGAACTCGTCGGCAAGCTCGAGCAGGAACGGCGCGTCGTGTGGCTCATGCTCCCTGCCGGCGAGGTGACAGAACGCGTCTTTCAGGAAGTGCTTGGCCTCCTGAAGAAGGATGATATCATCATTGACGGCGCGAACTCCCAGTTCGAGGACACACTTCGACGCCACGAGCTGGCCGCCGCGAAGAATATCGGGATGCTGGATGTCGGCGTGAGCGGCGGTATTGTCGCCGCGACGCGCGGCTACCCCATGATGATTGGCGGCGGCGAGGAGGTGTTCTCATTCTGCAAGCCAATCTTTGAGAGCATCGGCTTCCCTGATGGCTGGGGCCTCGTCGGGAAGGGTGGCGCGGGGCATTACGTGAAGATGGTGCATAACGCCATCGAGTATGGGATGATGCAAGCAATAAGTGAGGGCTTCGACTTGCTGAAGAACGGCCGCTTCCCGAACCTTGACCTGCGGCAGGTCGCGCAGCTCTGGAACCACGGCACAATCATCGAGAGTTTCCTGATGCGTATGACTGAGCAAGCGCTGGCGAAGAGAGGTGACTTGGCGGATATCGCGCCGTACGTCGCGGACAGCGGGGAGGGTCGCTGGTCAATCATCGAGGCGACGCGGTACGGCGTGCCGTTCCTCGTGAACACCGCTGCAGTCTTCGAGCGCTTCAATTCACAGACGTGCGGCTCGTCATTCGCGTTCAAGCTGCTCGCTGCGATCCGCAACGAGTTTGGCGGGCACGCAGTAAAGAACGCCCCCTTCACGCAAAAAGAAACGTGAGGGTGCTGAGGACGAGGAAGAGCGCGCCGACGGCGCGGCGCATGAGGAGGGGGTTCGTGATGCGTTTGGCCACGCGCATGCCGAGTTGGCCACCAATGAGTACGCCGGGCACGGCCCAGAGAAGATAGGGGGTGAGCTGGGTGCTCCCCGCTGCTCCGAGAAGCAGGAGTCGAACGGCTGCGCTCGTGAGTGCTGTGAGGGCGACGATGAAGACGCTCGTCCCGCTCGCGAGCGCGTTGTGCATTTGCAGGCGCTTGAGGAAGAAGTACTCGTTGACTTCTCCCACGCCGCTACTGAAGAGGCCGAGGAGGAGCCCGCCGACGATGCCGGTGAGCGCAATCGGGGTGTTCGTGCGTGGTGGCACGTAGCAGGCCTTGCCGTGTCTCCAGTGATGGCAGGCTTCTTGGAATGCTGGGTGCTTGATGAGGCACACGTCTTTCCTGAGGAGTGCTCCGCCGAGGAGCAGGAGAAAGAGTGCGAAGAGTTTGTTCAGTTGGCTGGCGGGGAGGAGGAAGCTCAGTGCGACGCCGATGATTGTCGCGGGGAGGGCGGCGAGGAGTATGCGTCCGCTGAGTCGGTACTCAATGAGTTTTTCTCTCGCGTACGCGCTGAAACCACTTGCGAAGCCGAAGACCTCGATGATGATTCCGAGCGTGAACGCTTCCGCAGGGCTCAGTCCGTAGACGAGGAGAAAGAGTGGACTAAAGAGTACTGCCCCGCCAATGCCTGCAGTCATTGCTATCGTCGCGATGATGATGCTGATGGGGAGGAGGAGCGCGAGCATGCAAGTGCTAAAGCAGGACTGGCTCTTAAAAACCTTCTGGAGGTGAGAGAGGGCTTTTCCGAGGTTTTCAGAGATTTGGGAGCAGAGGTTCCTCGGACGGGCTTCAGCGCTTGGAGCGTCAAGTTTTTATGTGAGCTGTGCGCCAGCACCCGTATGGCTCGGCGGCGCCTCGCAAAAAAGGATATACGAGCACTTAATGCGACGCTGGAGCAGTTTGGTGTCGAGTTCTCGAAGAAGGACGCTGTCGAGCTCGTCACCATGGAGGCGGGCACCTTCACTGTCGTGAATGGCGAGCCAGCATTCGTCTCGTATGACGGGTTGTTCTTTCCTCATTTAAAGTTTCTGCAGACACACACGACGAACCTCCCCCGCCTCACTGTTGATATGGGCGCCGTGCCGTACGTGTGTGATGGGGCTGATATTATGCGGCCAGGCGTCGTTGCTGTTGATGAGGGCGTGGTTGCGGGCGCACTCGTCATCGTTGTTGATGAGCAGCATGGGAAGCCGCTTGCCGTCTGTAAGGCCTTACTCGATGCTGCGCCGCTCAAGGAGGCGGTGAAGGGGAAGGTTGCTGAGAACATCCATTACGTTGGAGATGTTTTCTGGAAATTAACGGGTTGACGGGCCGAGGGTTTGCGGTGCTGAGCTAGGGAGACACAACAGAGACACTCTAGAACACCTCACATCTAGAAAACCACGCAATGTAAAACACCACTCCATAGTGGGTAAAATATGATTATTTTTTTAAATGCTTCTTCGCTCACAAACGCATGGACGAGCAGACAAACCCGCTTGACTTCTGGAACAGGCCTGTATGGCGGTTCTGGAGAGCCCACACGCCACCACACGTGCTCGAGCAAGAGCTCGCGAGCATCGATGAGCGTATTAAGCGTGGTGATGAAGGACTCTATGCTGACTATCCCCAGCACGCCGCGATTTCCGTCGCCAAAGTATACCTCTTGGAAGGCCTCGATAGGGGTATGCCGCGCCTTGAGGAATACCGGGGGCGGGGAGGCATTAGCGAGCTCGTACTCGCATACGATACTGACGATGCAACAGTGCAGAGAAGCGTGGCGCACAGGCTCGTCGACAAGCTCTTCAGAGAGTGGTTAACAGAGCAGAAACAACACAGGGAGTCCCGTGACGTGCTCGTCACAGCGGTACGCGCGCATCTCGACGGGCAACGACTCATGAAGAGGGAAGGCCGTCTCCGCATGATGGACAACGGCCAGCACACGCAGGCAGAGCACCCACTCAACGTTGCTCATCGCATGGCGCGCTTCGGGAAAGACGTGCCGCTCGCGTGGCTTATCACTGCGATTCTCCACGACGACAACGAGGATGTACAGTTCCCCATCCACAGGGGGCCTGTGGAGACAATCATCAAGCATAATGAACAGCGGCTTGAGCAGCTACTCGGGGAAGGGAACCCCGCGCACATCAAGCAACAGATACGTATTGGCGTCAGAGCAATTGAGCGGGTGACGCTCCGGCGCGTAGCGGAATACGAGATGGAACTTGAGCATATGGAGCATGAGCCACACGATGGCGAGAACCTCGCAATCATTGCCGCAGCGTATGCGACGAAGCTCAACGACAAAGGTTCTGCGGTCGTCACGACCGACTATCTCGGACGGGGCCTGTTTGGGTGGGAACTACGGCCCATTTACACACCACTCAATGAAATGAGCCAGCACTGGAAGGCATTGAGCAGCAGCAACCTCGCACGGAAATCTCTCCAGGAAGGGGCGCTCAGCCACGCTCCGCTCGCGCACCAGGCGCTCATAAGAGCAATGAGCGTGCAGACAGCCCTAGACCTCTGGAAGACAAGCACGACGCAACTCGACCAGGCAATGCGTTACTGCGAGTCGTGCTACCACCTCATGCACGGGGATAGGGGTGTAAGTGAGTATCGGGCAGCAATAGTACAGAACACACAGCGCTGTAATGAGTACATCAGACGAGGAGGCATCACTCACATCGACACTGACGCCACGAAGCCTGACGCGCTCGAACAAGAATTCGGCAAGCTCTTCTTCTTCCTCCGGCTCCACAAGATGAACCCGAAACGAAAAACTCCCGCGATGATTCCCCCGCTCTACCGCCGAGAAGCCGAGGCGCCCGACGACTTGATTAACCGTCTCGAGCGCGACCTCGCACGCTTCCGAGGGGGCTTCCCGTACACAACAATACAGCGCTTCACGGAAAGACTCTTCGCACTCCCAGCCGATGCACAGAAAAGGGAGTTTGGAGAGGAAATGCCGCTCTATCTCAAGCTCGATAAGCGTCAGCGAAGTATCCGACAAGTCGCCCAACGCTTCGCGCTGAACAGTAATGCAG
>RFKA01000110.1 GCA_003694385.1 Candidatus Woesearchaeota archaeon
AAAAGAAAGAAGTCATAAGGGGAGTTACATAGGTTTGAATCCGCCGCCAAGAGAAACAGATCTCCCAGCACCAAGTGCCCGCATGCCTTTCGTATCCTCAACTTTCTCGAGTTTTTCGTGGGGGACTTTCTTCTTGCGCTTCGGCGTCTTCTTGGCTTTCTTCTTCACGACGCGCTTCTTCGCCGTCTTACGCTTCGTTGTTTTACGCTTGGCAGTCTTCTTCTTGACGACTCTCTTCGCCTTCTTCTTTGTCGTCTTGCGCTTCGTCTTCTTCACGACGCGCTTCTTGGCTTTCTTCGTGGTCTTGCGCTTAGCGGTCTTCTTCTTTGTCGTTTTGCGCTTTGTTGTTTTCTTCTTCACGACGCGCTTCTTCGCCGTCTTACGCTTCGCCGTCTTACGCTTGGCAGTCTTCTTCACGACGCGCTTCTTCGCTGTCTTCCGCTTCGCCGTCTTACGCTTCGTCACGCGCTTCTTGGCAGTTCTTTTCCGTGTGGTCTTTCTTGCTACCATAAGGATCACCTTCTTATGGCGCTTTTTTTGCTTTTCCCGTTTTTAATTGTTTCGCAGAGAGAGCGCATCGAGTGTCGCTGATGGAGCGGCAAGCCCGTCCGAGGACGAGTGTCCTGTCGGCAGTGAATTCGTATATTGCTCTCGACGCGCAGCCGTCCTGAACGGCAGTCTTCAGGCGACAAATGCACACTGTGACAATCGCTCGCAGTAATCTGGCAGAGTGTATCCTGACGCACAAACTATATAAACGACTGCCCGTAACTTTTAAGCAGAAGGGGGTGTCGTGTGCACGGATTGCATGGGAGCAGTACGTTCGAGTTCTACGAGCTCAGCGTCGTGAAAGAAGGCGACGAGTGGATTATTGGCCGGCCGAGCACAGGCGTCTATATCCGGACGAACAGCGTCGGCAAGCACATCATCGAGCTCCTCGCCGAGGGCTGCTCGCTCGCCCACGTCGAGCGACACTACTGTGACCACCGCGTGAAAGACTTCGTCGCGGAACTCCAGCACGACGGCTTCATCAAGGGCATCGACAACCACCCAATCCCCGACCCGCACGACGGGATGTTCAAAGCGTTCTTCAACAATGTAAAGCCCGAGCGCGTCGCGTGGCTGTTCAGCACGCCGATGCTCATGCTCTACGTCGCCATCATCGCGGCGGCGGCGGTCGTCTTCGTGACGAACCCGAGCCTGCTCCCCGTGCCGAGCGACTTCTTCTTCACCGACTACCTCATGCTCCTCCTCCCCGTGAGCTTCCTCACCGGGGCAGTCCTCATCGCGCTCCACGAAGCCGGGCACTACCTCGCGGCGAAGAGCCACGGCCTCCTCACGCGCTTCGGCATCACGAACCGCTACTATTACATCGTCGCGATCACGGACGTGACGAACGTGTACAGCTTGCCGCGACACCAGCGCTTCCGCGTCCTCTACGGCGGCATGGTCGTCGACGCACTCATCATGAGCCTCTGCGCGCTCGCCCAGCTGCTCCCCCTCCCCGGCTGGCTCGCGGCGTACCTCTCCTTCATCATCCTCATCGAGTTCCTCGGGCTCTGGTGGCAGCTCTACTTCTTCCTCCGCACAGATCTCTACTACGTCCTCGAGAACATCCTCTGCGTGCACAACCTCAACGTGAAAACACGGCGCCTCATCAAGCGGCTTGTGCACCCGCGGAGCACGCTCACCTTCGCGGACAAACGCGAGAAGCGCATCACGCAGTGCTACGCGCCAATCTTCGTGCTCGGCTACGTCATGCTCACGCTGCAGATAGTGTTCTTCGGCATCCCCATCATGGCAGAAGCGTTCAAGCGCATCTTCACGCAACTCTTCGTGAGCAAGAACCTCTTCGAGTTCATCGACGCCACAGTGTTCATGCTCTTCACACTCCTCAACCCCGTCATCTTTGGCGCGGTCATGATCGTGAAGCACTTCCGCCGCCCCGTCACGAAGCTCATCGCCCTCACCCTCCTCCTCATGGGCGAGTTCCTCCTCGTCTTCCTCATCCTCGCGAGCGCGCTCATGGCGACGAACAACCTCTGGCTCACGGGCGGCGTGAGCTTCCTCCTCGGCGCCGCCTTCTGCGCGCCCCTCTACTACTTGTGGCGGAAAGCGCGGCCGAGCAGCCTCCTCAAAGGAGAGTTCATCGCGATCCTCGTCGTTGTCTTCCTCGTGTACACGTACGTGCTCCGCGTCCTCCTCGAGCGGTTCCTCCTCCAGGTCGGTAAGGAGATCCCCGCGTGGAGCGTGACCTTCGCCTTCCTGCTCGGCGTCGCCGCAGCGCTCATCTACCTGTGGAGTGAGACCTAGAAATACTTCTCGATGAAGTGCTCGATGCGGTCCCTGATGGGGTCGAAGAAGAAGCTGATGAAGACGGCGGAGATAACCGTGACGAGCCAGGGATGCCCCCTGCCGAGACCAAGAACCTCGACCGTGATGATCCCTACAACCGCCTTGATGACCTCGAAGATAGCAACGATGACAATGGCGACGGCGACGAGCGACGCCCCCTTGTGGAGGTAAATCGCGCGCATCTTGTGATGGGCGTGATGCGTAATCTTCTCCTCGAGCCCCTTCGCGATGTGAATGCTGTCGATGAAGAGGTCCTTGACCGTGCTCGGGGGGAGCTCCTGTTTGAGCGTCGCGCGGAGGGCGTGGAGAAACGCGACGGCATCCTTGCGTTTCACGAAGTACGCATTGAGGACGGCCGGCCGGTCAATGATGAGTTCGAGGAGGCCCTCGCGCCCCGAGAACACGTAGCGCAGGATGTGCCGCCCTTCAGCCTTGTCCTCGCCGATGCTGATGAGCCTGCTGCGCAGTTTCCGCGCGAGCGTCGTCGTGAATTCCGTGGTGCGCGCGAGCACTTCGTCCTTGAGCTGGAAGTCCTCGCTCGCCTCGAAGCCCTCCGGCTTCGAGAACGGCATGAGGTGGTTCACGTCGAGTACGCCAATCGTGTAGATGTCCTCGGGTGTGCGCTGCTCAACCATTCGTTCTCCCTTAGCAGCAAGGGTTTATATAGTTTTCATCGCAGGTGTATCTCGAGGACGTCGCCGTCCTTGAGGTGGTGGCCAAGCATCAATCGCTGCCCCGCGAACCGCGCGGACGGCCCCCAGACGCGCGCGAACTTGAACTTGCTCACGAAGTCGCGGTGCAACTTCTCGCACACAGCACGAACCGTGCTCCCACGAAACATGATGAGGGGCACCTCCATGTCCGCGGGCTTCCCCGGCTCCTTCAGGTAGATACGAATGAGGTCGAGCCGCGTAAAGATGAGCTCTTTCAACTCGTCGAGGTGGTCGCCGCGCTTCGCGCTCATGATGAGGTCGGGCTTGAGTTCCTGCGCGACACGAGCGAGTTGTTCGGGCGTCGCGAGGTCAGCCTTGTTCACGACGAGCACGGAGGGAATGTACACGCGGTTCCCCTCGAGGACATCAATCAGCTCGTCTGCGGTGATAGGCGAGCGAATCGTGACGTCAGCGTTGTTGATGCGGAACTCTTTCAGGATCGCCTCAATCGTCGCGTTGTCGAGCAGCGGCGTGGCGACCGTGCGGCCGATGCGGATGCCGCCGCGCGCCTTCTTCTTGACGCGGACGTCAGGCTTGCGCTGGTCGAGCCTGATGTTCGTGTCGTACACTTCGCGCCTGATGACCGCCAACTCCTCGGGGCGTGTTACGTCAACGAGAATCACTGCGAGGTCAGCGGAGCGCATCGTTGAGAGCACCTCCTTGCCGCGGCCCCGCCCCGAAGCAGCGCCTTGCACGATGCCAGGGACATCAAGGATTTGGATGCGCGCGTGCTTGTACTTCAGCATGCCCGGAACAATCGTGAGGGTGGTGAACGCGTACGCGCCGACTTCGCTCTTGGCGCCCGTGAGCGCGTTCAGCAACGTCGATTTGCCCGTGCTCGGGAACCCCAGGAGCAAGACGGTGCCGTCGCCCGTCTTGCGCACCTCGTAGCCCTCAGACTTCCCGCCTTTCGCGCTCCGCGCCTCATCCTTCTTCTTGAGCTGCGCAATCTTCGCGCGGATGAGTCCATAGTGGTGCTGCGTCGCCTTATTGTACTGCATCCGCGAAAGCTCAGCCTCGAGCTCGGCGATGCGCGCCTTGTAATCAACCATCGCACTCACAGCTCCCCCAACAATTTTTAAACATTGCCAGGCGAGCACGCAGAACACTTTTAAAAGAGGGTCTCCTGAGGAGGAACACATGGACTGGAAGAAAGAGTTCCTCGCGCGCCACAGCGAAGCCGTGCAGCTCTTCAAGCGACTCCTCACAGAGAACCTCGGCGTCACGAACGAGCGCGTCCTCATCCTCGGCGACGATGGCGAGCCAGGCCGCATGGTGGGCCCGCGCATCAACGCGCTCTACGAGGAAGCGTGCAAAGCGCTCGGTCTCAACTACACGTTCATCGCGCAGAGCGTGAAGCTCCGCGGAGACGTTGCGGAGCCGCACGTCATTAACGCGCTCGACAAGCTCCCCCACGAGAGCGT
>RFKA01000111.1 GCA_003694385.1 Candidatus Woesearchaeota archaeon
GACAACAGCAATCTGCTCGTCGTGAAGAAGGATGGCGCCCGCGAGCCCTTTCAGAGGGAGAAGCTCCGGCAGGGCATCATGCACGCTTGCGCGAAGCTCCCAATTAGCAGTGAGCGGATTGATGCCGCAGTCATGCGTATCGAGCAGCGCCTCGTCGAGACCCGGAAAGGAGAGATTCCTTCGCGCACGATAGGGGAACAGGTGATGCGTGAACTGCGTCGCCTTGATAAAGTTGCTTACATTCGTTTTGCTGCAGTCTACCGGGAGTTTGCTGAGCTCGCTGATTTTGAACGGGAGGTGGGGCGGTTGCTCCGGAAGGCGAAACGATGAGTCATCTCTCCGTCAAATTTTCCGCACTCGCCGATGATGTTGTCCTGCCTAGCTATGCTCATGAGGGGGACGCAGGACTTGATCTGCGGAGTCGTGAGCTCAAGACGCTGAATCCTGGAGAGCCGGAACTGTTCAAGCTTGGTTTCGCGCTTGCTTTGCCTCCAGGATACGTTGGGATTGTCAAGGATCGGAGCAGCCTTGGCAAGCGGGGCATCACGACACTTGCAGGCGTCATCGACCACACGTATCGCGGCGAGTACTGTGTGGTTCTCGTGAATGTCTCTCAGGCACCTTACACCGTCCGACCTGGTGATAAGATTGCGCAATTGCTCGTGCTCCCCGTCGCTACTGTGGCGTTCGAGCGTGTGAAGGACTTGCCAGAGACGACGCGTGGCACCGGTGGCTTTGGGAGCACGGGCCGATGAGTCGTCCTTGATTTTCTGTCCTTAATTCTCTGTTCTACTCGAGGAATACTACCGTATCGACGATGCCATCACTGTCGCCATCGATGCCGCGTACGACGCGCACAGGACTCTCCACAATGAGCTCCGGTTTCGTCGTGAGGGCAAGGATTGCTGCTCGCGTTCCTGCTTGTCGCACGCCAGCGATGAAGAAGAGCGATTTCTCTTTTGCGAGCGGGTTGGGGGCTTTGACGATGATACCCACTTCGTCTTGTTCGTACGTCTTTCCACTTAGCGTCGAAAATATGTGTTTGCCTCCTGCCGTGAACCGTAGAGGAAGCGCGTCGTTCACCAGCCCGGCAACGGTGTTCACGATTGGTCCGCCGATAATGATGAGGTTGCCGTAGCGTTCCGCCTCTTTGAGTTCGGTGTCGAGGCGGACGACGCCGTGGGGGCGCTCTGCAAGGAATGAGCCGAGGAAGAGTGCGAGGTCGATCGCGAAACTCCCGTCTTTTCCTCGCGCCATGCGCGGGCCGTGCGCTTCTGGACTCCCCACGACGATGAGGAAGTCTGCTTTTCCCGCGGTGATGAATGGTTCAATGAGGTCTGCGTATGCCCCGGCAGCCACGGGGAGAGGGCCGCTCGCGCGTGGCTCTTTGAGCGTGACTGCGAAGGCGGGTGCCGTGAGCCGGTAGTATTTGGCGCCGCTTACTGCTTCGTGGCGCTCAGCAGTAATGAGTCCTCCCCGTTCGAGATTGCGCATATGGTAGTAGATTTTCTGTTCGTGCACCCCGAGTTTCTTCGCGAGCTCGTAACTGTAGCGCGGCTGCTCGGCGAGGGCTTGAAGGATGCGCTGCGCCATGCGTGATGTGCCTGCTTTGAGCGCTGTGAGGCTGATTCTCTTGCAAGCAACACTCACAATGCCTTCTGTCCTCTCTTCTACATAGCGGCCCATGCTCTTCAGAACGACCACTAATATAAAAATATTTTTAGTAGTGTAAACAATTTTTTAATAATGGTTATATATTGGTGCCCTCCCGCAGGCTGTAGTCAAACGTAATAGCAGATAATCAGACAATATCGGGACAAAAGACTAGGACAAGACGACATCAGTAAGACTACATCAGTATCAGAAAGTATCGGACGGTATCAGGTGTATAAGAAACGATGGCACGAACGCTCTTTGGAACAGATGGCATACGGGGCATCGCGAACCGCGAGCCTATGACTCCAGAGATTGCGCTCCAGTTTGGAAAAGCAGTGGCGCGTCATTTCCGGAATGGCAGGCGTCCCGTCGTTGTAGTGGGGAAGGACACGCGCCTCTCAGGGTACATCTTCGAGTCAGCCCTCACCGCAGGCCTGTGCGCCGCTGGTGCAACTGTCTTCCTCGTCGGCCCGCTTCCCACGCCCGCGATAGCACACATCACGAAAAGCTTCGCAGCGGATGCGGGCATCGTTATCACCGCAAGTCACAATCCAGCAGAGCACAACGGCCTCAAGCTCTTCGATGCAGAGGGGTACAAGCTGCCTGATGAGCAAGAAGAAGCTATTGAGCAGCTCATCCACGAAGGGCTTGACGGGGCGGCCAGCTATGATGAGCCCATCGGAAAAGCGAAACGCATCGATGATGCCCGAGGACGCTACATAGAATTCGCGAAGGCAACCATTGGCTCGCAACGACTCAAAGGACTGCGCGTCGTCCTCGACTGCGCGAACGGCGCAGCGTATAGCGTCACGCCCGTCATCCTCAAGGAGCTCGGCGCGGAGGTTATCGTCCTCAATGACAAGCCGAACGGCACGAACATTAACGAGGGTTGCGGCGCCACCCACCCAGAAGTCATTCGGGACGCAGTCCTGCGGCACAGTGCGGATATCGGCGTCGCCCTCGACGGGGATGCCGACCGCGTCATCATGGTTGATGAGCAGGGCAACGACGTCAATGGGGATCACATACTGGCCATGTGTGCGCTGGACCTCCATCAGCGAGGACTCCTGGCGCGGGAAACTGTCGTCGTCACAGACTACACGAACCTCGGTTTCGACGAGACGCTTGCCAAAAAAGGTATCATGACCATTCGTGTAAGGAATGGCGACCGCTATGTGATCGAGGCCATGCGAGAACACGGCTACGTCCTCGGCGGGGAACAAAGCGGCCACATAATCTTCGGCGCCCACGGAACAACAGGGGATGGAACCATCGCCGCGCTCCAAGTGCTGCGCATCATGCACACGAGCGAACAGCCGCTCTCTGCCCTCGCGCGCTGTTTTACCGCATGGCCACAGCTCATCCGCGCAGTACACGTGCGGGAAAAACGACCCCTCGAATCGCTCCCCGCCGTGCAGAAGGCTATAAAAGAAGCCGAGCAGGAACTCAGCCAAGGCCGCGTCTTCGTCCGCTACAGTGGCACCGAGAGCAAGATGCGCATCCTTGTAGAGGGAAAAAACGAGACCATCGTCAAGAAACACGCTGACGCAATCGAGGCCGCGGCCAAACAAGAGGTGGGAGCGTGAGCTGGCGTCAACTCACAGGGAAAAATCGTGATTCTTGGGGGGAGCGGACAGCGAGGGTGGTGAGTGCGTGAGGGTCATCATCGCACTTGCAGATACCACGCCAGGAGAACCACTTACGTGCGGCAGGACTTATGGCGAGCTCCCCGTCGCGAACAAGCCGCTACTCGCGCACCTCGTGACAA
>RFKA01000112.1 GCA_003694385.1 Candidatus Woesearchaeota archaeon
ACGGGGCCGTTGTTAGACTGCTTTTGGGCCCCATCTTTAAGTTTTGCGCTTTTATACCCAGATGTTCTTACAATGGCAAAGACCACTTCTTGACCTTCCTCGAGTCCCCAATCTTCTGCTATAATCTTTGGTATAATAGCACCTTTGCTATTACCAAGTCGTCGAATTGTCGTCTTAAATTGCTTGTATATAGGTTCCATAACACCTCGTCATAACGCAATGACTTTATAGTTTTCTTTGTTATAACATACATGTTATAACAAAAATAACTATTTAAATAAGTTATAATATTGTTAATTCTGTTCACTTAAAGGTGAGGTGAATACTAAATGGGGCCGTTGTTAGACTGCTTTTGTTGTCCGCCCTTAAACGTTTCGGCGTGTTTTTGCCTAACGAGGTCAGCGAGCAATTCGGGCACGGTCCCATAGGCTCCCTGTGAAGTATCTACTATCTCTTGAGCCAACTTGTGGACTCCTTCTCGCATATTGACTTTTTTCCACTCGTTCTTTTTCTTCATATTACAAATGTGTTCCTTTAGTAGTGTATAAATGTTGTGATTTAATAAAATTCAAACACATATGTTACATATAACAGAGCACAACAGTATTTATAGACACATATCATACTATCTAGGGGGCCATGCAAGAAAAGAATAAGAACGGTTTAAAGGCTTTATGCCTTGCCGAGAACGACTTCGATGGTGCTCACGCGGACGAGTTTCCCCTCGTTATTCGTGAACTCCTCACTATCGAGACGGATATCTTTTATGACAACTTGGTCCTGGAGGAAGCGTTTCCGCGCGACCTCGACGACGTCAACGCATCGCGAGATGAACTTGCCACGCGCCTTGACGATTACTTCCTTGGCTTCTTTCGTCGTGAACTGTATCACAACAGAAGTCACATAGTTCATGAACGGCTTATTACCAATGAAGATGACGTTGTCTTTCTCGTCATTGTCGCCATGGAACTCGTCCATGCTTCCACCCCCTAGCGTTGCTTGGCTTTCTTCGTCATATAGCCTGCGAGGATATTGCGGATTTTCTTGCTCCGGACTTCCGCGTACTCAGCTAGGACTTGCTTGTTCTTCGCGAAATCCGTCGTGAACTTATCCCCGTGCTGCTCGAAGAGGCGGTCGCCCGCGCTCTTCACAGGCTTGGTCTTTATGCGTCCCATAGTCATCACTTATGACGAGCGGAAGAACAGCAGGGTGTTTATAAAGTTATGCGTGCCTCCCAGCGAATCCTATATAAGCGAGTGGGTAAGTCCTGGACCTATGAATCGCCTCTGGGCAATTCTTGGGATGGCATTCGTCCTCACGGCGAGTTACGGCGCAAGCGCTCTTCTCGGCTCCTTCAAGCTCCCGGGGTTGCTCATCACGGTCGGGCTCGTCGGGTTGCTCGTCCTTGCGCAGAAGGGGCTCTCCGAGGCGTGGTTCGCCAGCGCCGCAGCCCTCATCCTCGCGCTCGGAGTGCACATGGCTTTTGGGCCGGAGTGGGCGCTCTTTGGCGTCACGCATGACGTGTTCCTCCATTTCATCGCCGCGTTCGTTGCTGCGCTCCTCGCGCACAATTTGCTCCAAGGACGCAGGCACCCCTTTGTTCTTGCGGTGCTCGTGGCGCTCGTGCTTGGCTTTGGCGTTGAACTCCTTGAGTTTCTCGATGCGGCGCTGCACGACACGCTCAGCGTCGCGTGCGCGTCTCGTTTCTGCCCGTACTGGCAGGACACAGTAAAAGACCTCGTCGTTGACTTGCTCGGCGCGCTCGCGTTCGTTGGTGCAAAGAAAGCATAATAGTCAGGATATCTTGTTGATGCGTACGGTCACGATGCGGTTCCGCGCCATCTTCTCGACCGTGAGCTTCACGTGGCCTACACGCAGCTCCTCTCCCTGTGAGGGGATGCGGCCGAGTCGAGCCATGATGAGTCCGCCGAGCGTGTCGTACTCCTCACTCTCAGGAAGCTTGAAACCGTAATCTTCATTGAGGTCTTCGACGAGCGCCTTCGCGCTCACGAGGAACGTGTGGCTCTCGACTTTCCGGACCTCGCGTACGTCAGCGTCGTTCTCATCGTAGAGCTCGCCGACGAGTTCTTCGAGGAGGTCCTCGATTGTGACGATGCCGATGAAGAGCCCGTGCTCGTCAAGAACGACGGCGAACGGTGCCCGCTTCTTCTGGAACTCCCTGAGGAGGCTGTCGAGTTTTTTGTTCTCGGGGACGAAGAGGACGGGCTTCATGAGCGCCGAGAGCGGGCAGTCTTTCCCCTCGTGGAGTGTCGCGAGTAAGTCTTTCGTATTGACGACGCCTTTGATGTTATCCATGCGCTGGTCATAGACGGGGATGCGCGTGAAGCCGTGCGCGATGACGTCGGGCATGACTGCGCGAACACGCTCGTGCATATCGAGGAGGAATACGTCGAGGCGCGGCGTCATGATCTCGTCTACTGAGGTGTCGTCGAACTTGAAGATGTTCTGGATCATCTTCCGCTCGCGCTGCTTTATCATCCCCTCTTTCTCGCCGAGGGAGAGCAGGTCACTAATCTCTTCTTCCGTGACGCGCTCTTTCTCCGCTTCGCCAAAGAGCCTCGTGAAGATTTTCGCGATTGCATCGATGACTATGATGAGCGGGGTGAGCGCCCACGTGAGGAAGGACATGATGGGCGTGATGAAGAGCGCGATTTCTTTCGCGTGGTTGATGCCGATGCTCTTCGGGATGATCTCGCCAAAGAGGAGAACGAGGAAGGTCACGACGCCTGTCGCGATGGCCACACCCGCCGAGCCGAAGAGCATGAGCGATAACTGGGTCGCGATTGCTGCTGCGCCAATGTTCACGAGGTTGTTCCCAATGAGGATCGCTTGGAGGAGCTTGTGCGGGTTCTCTTTGAGCTTCGCGAGGCGCTCAGCGTGTTTCCGCTTGTGCTTGATGAGGCGCCGCACTTGGAGACGCGAGAGGCTGAGCATGACGACTTCTGCGCTCGAGAAGAATCCGCTAAGTCCAAGTAGGATGAGAAAGACAATGAGTGTACCAAGCATGGTCTGTCCGTTACCCCTCTGGAAAGGCTGAGGCCTTGTTTTTATAGTTTTGGGAGTGTGAAGCGTGCATAACGGGCTTTCTTGCCGAGGTGCTCTTCGATGCGGAGGAGCTCGTTATACTTCGCTGTGCGGTCTGCACGGCACGGCGCACCAATTTTTATCTGGCCACAGCCAAGCGCGACGGCGAGGTCGGCGATGAATGGGTCCTCAGTCTCCCCTGAGCGGTGGCTCACCATGACGTTCCAACCGGCTTCTCGCGCGGTGAGCGCAGCTTCGAGCGCTTCACTGAGCGTGCCTATCTGGTTCACTTTGAGGAGGAGCGCGTCGCACAGTCCTTCCGTGATTGCCTGCTTGATGCGCGCAGTGTTCGTGACGGTGAGGTCGTCACCGACTATCTGGAAGCGGTGGCGTGCGCGCCGCACGTTCTCACGGAGGTGATGCCAGCTCAGGTAGTCGTCCTGGTCAAAGGGGTCTTCGAGGCTGATGATGGGGTAGTGGTGCGTGAGCGTTTCCCAGTACGTGACGAGGTCGTCCGGCGTGAGGTGCGTGCCGACGTCGTACGTTCCGTCCTTATAGAGTTCGCTCGCTGCGGGGTCGAGTGCGAAGCGGACGGTCCTCGTGTGCCCGGCTCTCTTCACGGCGAGCGCGAGGGTGTCGAGGGCTTCCTCGGCACTCTCCATTGGGGGGGCGAAGCCGCCTTCGTCCCCAACGTGCGTTGCCGCGGCGCCATAGCGTTCCCGGAGGATATCGGCGAGCGCGTGGTAGGTCTCGCTCACGATGCGCACGGCCTCGCTGAAGCTCTTCGCGCCGACCGGCGCTATCATGAATTCCTGCGGCTTGAGCTTCCCCGCGGCGTGCTTCCCACCATTAATGACGTTCGCGAACGGCACGGGCAAGACGGGTTTCGCCTGTGTGAGGTGGCAGAGGTACTCATAGTCGTGCAGCCCCGCGGTTGCTGCCGCAGCCCTGCACACAGCGATGCTCACGGCGAGCGTGGCGTTCGCGCCGAGCCGCTTCTTGTTCGTTGTGCCGTCAAGCGTGATGAGGCAGTGGTCGATCGCACCTTGCTTGCGCGCATCGAAGCCCTTGAGGGCCTTATGAATCACTGTATTGATGTTCTTCACGGCTTTCCGGACGCCCTTGCCGCGCCACGCTTTGCCGCCGTCGCGGAGCTCGACGGCTTCGTGGACGCCAGTGCTCGCTCCCGAGGGCACTGCTGCGCGGCCGATGACGCCTCCGTCCAGGTGTACTTCGCACTCTACTGTCGGGTTGCCCCTGCTGTCGAGCACTTGGCGCGCGTGCACGCGCGTGATGAGAAAGACCATGTCACCCCTC
>RFKA01000113.1 GCA_003694385.1 Candidatus Woesearchaeota archaeon
CGGCAACAACAAGCGCCACAGCAAAAAACAACAACACAGAGACAATCTTCCCATGCCTATTCATCAATATCCACCTCAAACAAGCGCGAAAACGCGCTTTGCTACTCACAGGTAGGCACGGAAAATGAAAAAATTTACTAATATAAATTATATTAAAACAAGAACTTATTTAAAAGGAAAAAGGGAACAAATACGCATGGAAGTTGCCAGGAGAAAAATCATCAAACAAGGACTTGGAGGGAGGACAATCTCACTCCCAATTGACTGGGTGAGAAAAAACAACCTTAGACCAGGCGACGACGTCAAAATCTACAATGAAGGAAACCACTTGATAATTACGCCAACAGAACGCCCTGTGAAGACAACACAGCTCACTATCACCCCTGCTACAAACAAACTCCTCCTCCGCACACTCATCGCGAACGCATACAGAAGCGGTGCTGAGCGCATCGTACTCCGCCCAACACAAAAAATGGCTTTCTCGCAAGCAGCCCTCACAAGTGTTATCAAAGAGTTCCCCGGCCTCACAATAGAGGAGCAAGATTACACCATCATAATGATGCTCAAAGATGACCCCTCGCATATTCGCCGGCACCTACGCGTATCATTCCAGATAGCAAAGACTGCACTAGAGGAGGTCAGCACCCAGTGGGGTGCTACGGGATTGCACAGCTTCCGCCAACGCGCCCTGAAAGAACGAGACATCACAATCAGGAATGTCGTCGTCGCAGAAGAGAGCGCTGATTACATCGAGCTTGCCAGTCAGCTCGAGAAAGTAATTGCGCACAGCGTCTACCTCAACGACTACCTCCGCCTCGCCAAACCCCCGCGGTGCGAGCTCCCAGAAAAGGCGCTCCAGATGCTCCTCCCACTCAAAGAAGCGTTCGAAAAGAATGATTTCCAGCGCGCGACAACTGCGTGGAATACCAGCAGAGAACAACTATACCGCTATTTCCCAAAAGGTTCCTCTCCTCGGGGAGACCCTGGAGTTCAGCGCTTCGTCTTCACCATCATGCGCAGTCTCCGCCACATCGCATCGCGGCTTCTAGCGATCACCGCGGAGAAAACTCCATAGCGATTTTGCAAAAGGGCTTGAAGGCTTGTATAAAGGAGCATTCACTGCTTCGCGTGCAGCAACAACGTAGGCGGCAGGAGAAAGAAGCTTAAGCAAGGGTGTCGCGGGGACCTCTGCGGCACGAGCATACATATCAATATATTCTGGCCAGCGGGCAAAAGGTACTTGGCGAGAGAGAAGAAAAAGCGCGAGGTCTATCGTCGCACTCCCCAAGCCAATATTCTCCAGATCCACCATGTAGCGCCCAAGTATATTGTCGGGGATAAGATCATTATGGATGACGGTATCTTCGTGCTCTCGAAGCATGGCTATCGCCTCTGCCAAGCGGCCTTCATCCAGGGTGAAGTTAAGTTGCCGACGCAACAAGCGAAAACGACCAGCGTAGTCTGCGGCTTCACGCAGATGAGCAGGTCGAAGCTCGAGACCAGAATCAGCGAGGAGAGCTGGCGCTTCTCTGTGAAACTGCGCGAGAAGGCGAAGAAAATCCTCAATACCTACGCGAGAAGCAGCGGCTTGCTCGGGGAGCGCGTACTGAAGGGTGACTGACACCCCTTCTGCATCAAAAGGGTCTCTATAAGCGCTACCGGCAATACAAGGGAGTGCTCCGAGATGAAATGTCGCTCGGGCCTCGCGAAACGCTCGTTCTTTGTCAGCATGAAACTTCAGAACAAAAGCTTTTCCCCGTACGTCCTTAACCTTATAAACGGTATTTGCTGACTCCGCCGCGATGCGCGACGGGTTGCGGAGCTGCTCCCAGAGCGATGGGTGCGCAGCGAGTGAAGCCTCAGGAATACCCGCGGCGACGAGCTGTTCAAGAAGAGAGCCACCCCTGCGCCTGGCATGAGTATGCGCAAGCGAACGCACAACGGCAACGTCCGGCTCGGCAGGATCTGTACTGACGATGAGTCCGCGCCCTTTATCCCACTCGACAGTGGCGCAATGCTTTATTCCTTGACGGAGATCGTGTACGGCATACATTAAGAGCGCATTCAGGTAACCGTCTTTATTCATTGCATCTTTAAGGTACGTAATGACGACTGAAGGGTTGTTTGCTGAGAAAGACTCTGCGCCTGTCCGCTCATGTTCAAGATATAAGCGCCACGCGCTACGGAAAGCGTCTGTTGTGAGCGACTCGGGATCAGCGATTATCGCCGAGAATGGCCCTTCGGGTTTTGGGAGCGCAGCCAAAAGGTCTTCGAGGAAAGCTTGTGCCCGCGATTCAGGAACAAAGCCATCTCTGTTCTCAGCTGCGTAGGAGAAGTCATCTCCTGAGAGGTGGAGGTGAAGGAGGGGATAGAACCGTTGCGGAGCTGCCATACACCACACCTCGTTCAGAGCTCAGGAGCCGGAGAAGCATCACGCCGCTTCTCGCCATTGATAACGTCGTCAATACGGAGTATCATCGTCGCGACTTCGCTCGCGCTGCTGACGGCTTGCGTCTTGATTTTGAGGGGCTCGATGATGCCTGCTCTCCACGCATCGAGCTTCTTGCCCGAGAAGACATCGATGCCCGCCCAGCGCTCGCCTTTTTCGTGCGCCGCTTTCAGCTCGGTCAGTGCATCAATGGGGTCGATGCCCGCGTTCTCGGCGAGCGTGCGCGGAATGACCTCCATCGCGTCGGCGAACGCCTGCACGGCGAGTTGTTCACGCCCCGTGAGCGTCGCCGCATAGGCATGCAGCCCGCGCGAGAGCTCGAGTTCCGGGGCGCCGGCGCCCGCAACGACCTTGCCGCTCTCCAGTGCCGCGGCGACGACGCCTACGGCGTCCTCCATGGCGCGCGCAACCTCTGCCGCGACGTGCTCTGTGCCGCCGCGCACGAGAATCGTGACTGCGCGTGGGTGCTTGCAGTCCCTGATGAAGATCATTGGCTGGTCCGCAATAGTGACTTGCTCGACGACGCCGGCGGCGCCGAGCTGCTCCTTCGTGAGGTCGTCAAGGCTGCTCACGATTGCCGCGCCCGTCGCCTTCGCGAGGTGCTCGATATCACTCTTCGTTGCGCGGCGCACGGCGAGAATGCCGGCCTTCGCGAGGCTGTGCTGCGCGACGTCATCAATGCCTTTCTGGCACACCACGACGTTCGCGCCACTCGCGACGATGGCATCGGTCATCGCGGTGAGCATGCGCTCCTCCATGTCGAGGAAACCCTGGAGTTGCTCGGGGTTCGTAATGCTGATTTTCGCGTCCGTCTCTGTCTGGCGGACCTCGAGCGCCGTGTCGAGCAGGAGTATCTTCGCGTTCTCGACGCGCTCGGGCATGGTGGGGTGGACACGTTCCTTATCAAGCACGAGCCCCGTGATGAGCACGGTTTCATCGACGCTCGTCCCAGTCTTCTGCACAATCTTGATATCGCCGCGGCGGACGCGCCCATCGCTCTCGACTGCCTTCACGGCCTCGACGACGATCGCTGCGAGGTGGTCTTTCGCCGCCTCAGTCCCTTTCCCCGTCGTCGCAGTCATCGCGACGCGCTTGAGCACTTCCTGATCGCCCTTGACGTCCTCGGCCATCGCCGCGAGGAGTTCTTGCGCCTTCTCGGCGGCGAGATGGTAGCCACGCGCGATGAGCGTCGGGTGAATCTCCTGGTCGAGCAAGCCTTCCGCGCGCTTGAGGAGCTCCCCGGCGAGCACGACTGCCGTCGTCGTGCCGTCACCAACCTCGTGCTCCTGCGTCTTCGCGATCTCGACAATCATCTTCCCCGTTGGGTGCTCAATGTTCATCTCCTCAAGGATTGTCACGCCGTCATTCGTCACCGTGACGTCGCCGGCCGAATCCACAATCATCTTGTCCATGCCTTTGGGCCCGAGCGTTGTCCGCACGGTCTCGGCGACGAGCCTGCCGACTTGGATGTTCGCACGCTGCGCCTCGCGGCCCGTCGTGCGGCTCGTCTCGTTCGGAAGAATGACTATTGGCTGGTCGCTCATGCAGGGCGGCAACGCGACGGCCTATTTATTTGCTTTGGTCACTGAGCGGAGTAACAGGGCGGTGCAACGGGATGAGCTTGTAGGTGACAGCGAAGGTGGGCTCTGGAAAGTAGTCGCTGAAGCCGTGCAGCCCTGCTGTGACGCGCCCGCGGCTATCAATGTCGTGGCTGGTCACCGCTATGGCGTCCGTGAAGACTGATGTCTCCCCGCGGGCAGGGTCGCTCAACGGCCTCAGCGCCTGGATGCGGTGCTCGGCAATAACATAGTCAGTGTCTGCGAAGAGCTGTTCCTTCAGCGCGAGGAGTGGTGGGACGCTGTGCGCGAGGACGAGGCTCGAGAGCTCGACATCATCAATGCATTCCTGCCCGATTCCCCGGTAGAACTGCCCAATGGCCCTCAGCCGTTCTCCCGGGTGGGCGATACGGTGGGGCTCGTACAAGGGAGTGGCGGCTACGGGCTCGGGCGCTACAGTCCCATAGCGGATTCTCGAGCGGAACGCTTTCTTGCCCTCGAGGATTCCTGTGACGGCGAACTGGTCGTCCTGCCCGTCAACAACGAAGTGAACGGTGTCGCCCGCGAGCGCGGGCTGGGCGAAGAGCGTTCGCTGCTCGCAAAATTGTCCATTGCGGAGCGCGCTGACCGCTTGCCGCGCGTAAGCGGAGAGGAGCACTCCTGGCAGGACGGGGCGGCTAAAGCCGAACGTTTTCGCGCCACGCTCCGTGTGGATGGCTTGCGTGTCCTTGAGTGCGTGCATGATGCGCGGCAAGTCCTCGACGGGAACGGTGAGTTCGTTGTTCACGAGGTAGCTCATCGGTGGCGAGAATCACTTGGAGCTTATATCCTCTTTGGTGTGCGCCTCTGGCGAGCGGGGGAAGCTTGAAAAAGAACGTGTGGCTCACGCGCAGGGATGACCATCATCACGCTCATGGGGACGCCGGGCTCGGGGAAGAGCACGCTTGGCAAGCTCCTCGCACAGCAGCTCGGGTTCAAGCACTACAGCATGGGTGACTTACAGCGTCGCATCGCGACCCAGCACGGCTGGACAATCAATGAGCTCATGGCGAAGAACGTCTCGGGAGCGTTCGATTCAGACACGGAAACAGACGAGCTCCAAACGCGTCTCGGTAAGGAAGAGGATGATTTCGTCATTGATGGTCGCTTGTCCTGGCACTTCATCCCGCACAGCTTTAAAGTCTTCCTTGACTGTGAGGAGCGGGAGCGCGCGAGGAGGCTCGTCGAGCGCGGCAGCGCGAGCGACAACGCTGCAGACATTGATGATGCTATGCGGCTGAACGCTGAGCGCCTCGCGCACGAGAAGAAGAACTTCCTGCAGAAGTACGGCCTCGACCCCTACGACAAACGCCACTATGACCTCGTGCTCGACTCAACGCATACGCCACCTGAGGAGCTCGCGCGCCAAGTGCGGGACGCGCTCCAGCGAAGAATACGGCGGGACAACGGTAAATTTATTAATAACAGTGGTGCACAGGGCTATGGAAAGGGGGTTGATACTCATGGCCGATAATAGTAAGCTCTGCGCCATTCTTGCATGGCTTTTCCCGATAGGGCTCATCTGGTTCTTCCTCGATGACAAGCTCCGGAGGGACAAGTACGTTGCGCACCACGTGACCCAGTCGCTCGTGCTCTTCATCTTCGTTGTCGCAGTGAACATCGCGGGCACCATCATCCCCATCCTCGGGTGGTTCATTATTCTCCCCGTCGGCGGCATCATGGCCCTCATTCTCTGGATCATGGGTATCCTGAGCGCGATTGGCGGCGAGGCCAAGCCGCTCCCCATCATTGGGCGATACGGGAAGAACATCAAGCTCGGCCAGTGAAGCGCGACGTGCCAGAATCGTGAAGCTGGTTGTGGCGAGAACACACAAACCTTTATAAACGGCTTGTCGTTCCGTTTCTCTGTTCTCCTTGTTGCCCTGCGTAGTAGCCCGGGGCCTTTGAGAACAGGACGATGGTTATTGAGAAAGGAACATTCATTGAACTCGACTATACGGGTCGGCTCGAGGACGGGACAGTCTTTGACACGACGAAAGAGAGCGTCGCGAAAGAGGCGGGGCTGAACCCGAAGGCAACCTACAAGCCGACAATCATCTGCGTCGGCGAGGGCCACCTCCTCAAGGGGCTCGACGAGTTCCTCGTCGGGAAAGAGCCGGGCACGTACACGGTCGAGCTCGAGCCAGAACAGGCATTCGGGAAGAAGGATGCGAAGCTCCTGAAGCTCGTCCCGCTCAAGAAGTTCACGGAGAATAAGATTAAGCCTTTCGTGGGGCTCGAAGTGAACATTGACGGGAGCTATGGCGTCGTGCGCTCGCTGAGCGGGGGGCGCGTCACCGTCGACTTCAACCACCCGCTCGCGAGCAGGAACCTCAAGTACGACCTTCACGTGCACCGCGTCGTGCACAGCACGCAAGAACAGGTCGCCGCCATCCTCGACGTTATTGGCCTCCACCACCATGGCGTCAGTGTTGATGGGGACACGGCGGTTGTCAAAGTGCACGCGGAGCTCCCCGAGCCCGTCATCGACCGGCTCACGAAGGTCGTTGCGCGGCTCACGAAGGCGAAGCGGCTCCGCTGCGAGATTGACCGCGACGGGCACGCGAAGAAGCACTAACTATCACTAACTATATAAAACTCGTTTCGTGAATCTCCCCAGTGGAGGTTTAGCATCATGGACTCAATCATCGAGAACGCGAAGAACGCAGAGGAGCGGGAGGCGCCGCGACGCATGCAGATAGACGAGGAGCTCGAGCGCATGCTCAGCGAGCAGCGCGCAAAGATCAAAGTGGTCGGTTGCGGCGGCGGCGGCAACAACACCATCAACCGCATGACAGAAGTCGGCATTCAAGGAGCGGAGATGATCGCGATCAACACGGATGCGCAGGACCTCCTCTACACGACTGCTGACAAGAAAATCCTCATTGGTAAGGACCTCACGAAAGGGCTCGGCGCAGGGAGCATCCCGAAGATTGGCGAGGACTCCGCGCGCGAACAGGAGCACGAGATTAAGAACGCGCTCCAGGGAGCAGACATGATTTTCATCACTTGCGGCCTCGGGGGCGGCACGGGCACGGGCAGTGCGCCTGTCATCGCAGAGATTGGGAAGAAGCTCGGCTCGCTCGTCGTCGGCGTCGTCACGATGCCGTTCGAGATGGAAGGGTCGCGCCGCTACGAGAACGCCGTGCACGGCCTCGAGCAGCTGGAGCGCCAGACGGACACGCTCATTGTCATCCCGAATGACAAGCTCCTCGAATTAGCGCCTGACCTCCCACTCCACACCGCCTTCAAGGTTGCTGACGAAATCCTCACGAATGCGGTGAAAGGCATTAGCGAGATGGTCACGAAGGCGGGCCTCGTCAACCTCGACTTCGCGGACATCCGCGCAGTCATGGGGAATGGCGGCGTCGCACTCATCGGCGTGGGGGAGAGTGATTCTGAGAACCGCGCCGTCGAGGCGGTCGAGAAAGCAATAGGAAACCCCTTGCTCGACGTGGATATTGGTGGCGCGAACGGCGCATTGATAAACGTCGCTGGCGGCGCGGACATGACGCTTGAAGAAGCGCGGCGCGTCGTCGAGACAGTGTCGACTCGCCTGGACGAGGACGCGCGCATCATATGGGGTGCACAGATTAGTGAGGACCTCAGTGGAACAATCAGAGTGATGCTCATCGTGACGGGGGTGCGCTCAAGCCAGATTATCGGGAGCAGCCTCGTCGAGAAAGGTGGAAAAGAGATTGAGGAGGAGCTCGGCATCGAGTTCGTTGATTAAAATGCAGTTATGGACGAAATTTGTGAGTTTCATGATTCAAGTGCAGCGCGTGCTGCTCGTGACGAGGAAGCCGACAGCCGTCGAGTTCAAGATGGTCGCGAAGATCACCGGGCTCGGCATCGCCGTCATCGGCGCGATTGGTTTCCTCCTCCAGATTGGAAAGCAGATTCTGTTCCCGGCGTGAGACGATGAAAGAACCAGCGATTCCCGTAATCAATCCAGACGTTGCCGAGGCGCGGCAAGCGCTCCCCACGATTAAAGGCGCGAGCGAGGTCGTGGAAGAAGACGTGCCCGAGCAGCAAGAAGAAGCCGTTGTAGAAATCCCGGAAGAGGCGCGGAACAGTCACATCTTCGCACTGCGCACGACTGCGAACAGGGAAGAGCAAGTCTTGTCCTTTGTCAGCTCGAACGCTGCGCGGAAAAAGCTCGGCGTCACCGCAGTCATCGCCCCGCACGGCATGCGCGGGTACATCTTCATCGAGGCACAGGACCGGCACGAAGCAGAACAGGCAGCGTTTGGCGTCCCGTACGCGAAAGGCTTGTTGCCAAACGAGATTGAGTACAAGGAGATCGAGCACATGCTCGAGCAGGTGAAGAAGGAAGTCAACATCCAGAAGAACGACATCGCGGAGATACTCAGTGGCCCGTTCAAGCGCGAGAAGTGTAAGATTACGCGTATCGACAGGGCGAAGGAGGAGGTTGTCGTCGAGCTCTTGGAAGCGGCTGTCCCGATCCCCATCACCTTGAAGATCGACGCCGTGAAAGTCATCAGAAGGGATGAGAAGTAAAACACCTTTTACCTGAAAGCGATGATTTGGTAGCCGTAGCGCTCAACGGCCTCTTTTGGCCAGAAAGTAACATCTTTTGTCTTGCTGACATACGTAACTTCTTTCTCGATTACCCGGCCCGTATAGGCTTTCGTCTCGGGGTCCCACTCCCGCAAGACAAGAATATCTCCTTCGTTGCACGCCCAGTCCGCAAGACGAAGCTCATACGTCTTTTTCCCCTCAAGAATCTTCTGGAAATACTTCGGCCAGATTTTCTTTTCGTGTCTCATGCGAACAGAACCATTGGCTGAGTTTATAAAAGTAGTTCAGGGCTGCAGCGCGTGCACGAGCTGTGGTGCAAGTAAGAGCGTCACGATGAGGGCGAGGAGGATGTACGCGAGGAGGATGCCGAGAAAGTAGAGTGGGCGCAAGTGGTGGTGCAGCTCGTAGAGCAAGAGGAGGACGCCCACGGCTGCGAAGAGTGTACCGAGGAAGAGCCGCGCCTCACCAACACACGCGCCACTGCACTGCATAAGCCGGTAGAGGAAGCCGAGGCTCGCGAGGAAGATGAGTGCCGCGAGCATCCAAGGGTGGAGGAAGAGCTTCAGTACGCGCATGCTCACGCTTGAGAAAGAGGTTTTTTATTGATTGCGGCAAGCGCTTCTCGCCACGTAGCCCAAGTCATACGCGGCCAGTTCGTATGCCGATTGTAGGGCCGGTCGAACTGGAGATAGCTCCATAAGGGGATATAGCGTCCCCTGATGGAGGGCCTGTCATCGATGAGGACGTCGCCCGCAATGGTCGTTTTGTCTTTCGTCATAATGATGCGCTTCGTCCAGTCGAGGCCGAGGTGTGCTTCGACCCACTCATACTTCTCGCGCACGCAGTTCCGGTACGCAGAAAGCGGAGCAGTGCATATCCATACATCATGCTCCTCGCTCATCTCAAGCAGTGCTTCGAGCGCGCCGTCAAGTGGTTCAAGCGACCAGAAGAAACCTTGTTCCTCGGCCAAGGCCTTAATCTCGGCTGAGTATGCGGGGTAGCTCTTGTGCATGTAAAAATCCTTGTGGTTACGCGCGAGCGGTGGCCGGTCAGGATAGACTTCTGCCCATCGCGCGATAAGTCGACCGTCGAAGTCCGCGAGAACGTTGTCCTGGTCGACGAGTACGCGCATCAATACAGCGATGGGTGCCTGTCTTATGTGGTTTTCGGTAGCGGAAAGCATAAAACGGGTTCGCATCCCCCATCTTTTATGAGGTTTATTTTCATCGCGCTGGCATTACTCATCACTGCGTGCGCCAATGTCGAGCAACAAGTCGCGGCGCCGGAGTACACGCAGAACGGGGAAGAGGCGACGAATCCCGTCGTCGTGTTCGAGACGACC
>RFKA01000114.1 GCA_003694385.1 Candidatus Woesearchaeota archaeon
ACCTGTGAGGTCTGTGAAGCGTGTTGCGAAGGCTAAGTCTGTGAAGAAGAAAGTTGTGAAGCGCGCTACGAGGGCTAAGAAAAAAGTTGTGAAGAAGGCTAAGGCTGTGAAGAAGTCTGTGAAAAAGAAGCCGCGCGTTGTGAAGGCAAAGGCGAAGGCTAAGAAGGTTGTGAAGAAGAGACCTGTGAGGTCTGTGAAGCGTGTTGCGAAGGCTAAGTCTGTGAAGAAGAAAGTTGTGAAGCGCGCTACGAGGGCTAAGAAGAAGGTTGTGAAGAAGGTCAAGAAGAAGGCTAAGCCTGTGAAGAGGAAGGCTAAGTCTGTGAAGAAACCTGTGAAGAGAGCTAAGAAGTCAGCGCACCCCACCAAGCGAGCAGCGAAGAAGCCTGCTCGATCAAGTGTCGGCCAGCGCCTCAAGAAAGCCCTTAAGAGGCTCACGAAGCGATAAACCTTTTAAACGCTCGTTTTCTCCACAGTATCGGATGTCTGGCACCACGCATCCTTTGTATCGATGTAGGTGATATGTATGATCACGATAACATTCCCCGATGGGAGCACGAAACGTTTCCCGAAGGGGAGCACGCCGCGCACAATCGCGGAGAGCATTAGTTCAGGACTCGCACAAGCAGTCATCGCAGCAAAAGCAGACGACAAACTCATCGACCTCACAACCCCCCTCGAGCACGATACGAAACTCACACTTCTCAAGCCGACGGACAAAGAAGGGCTCGAGGTGCTCAGGCACAGCTGTGCCCACCTCTTAGCACACGCGGTGAAGCGCCTCTACCCCGGAGCGCTCCCGACAATCGGCCCGCCCATCGAGAACGGCTTCTACTATGACTTCGCGAACCTTCCCATCAAGGAAGGAGACCTTGAGAAGCTCGAGCAAGAGATGCGTCGCATTGCAAAGGAGGGAATCCCTGCCGAGCGTATCGAACACCACGATAAAGCTGAAGCTCTCGCCGCATACAAAGACAACCCCTACAAGGTCGAGATGATACAGGAGTTGGGGGAGGGCGCGAGCAGCTACCGCCATGGCGACTTCCAAGATCTCTGTCGAGGACCGCACGTCCCGAACAGTAAGTTCTTCACGAAGGCTGGCTTCAAGCTCGATAAGCTTGCGGGGGCCTACTGGCGGGGCAAGAGTGAGAACGCGATGCTCACGCGCATCTATGGCTTGTGCTTCGCGACGAAGAAAGAGCTCGACGCATTCCTCAAGCTGAGAGAAGAAGCAGAGAAGCGCGATCACCGGAAGCTTGGGCAGCAGTTGAAGCTCTTTAGCATGCATGAAGAAGCGCCCGGCATGCCCTTCTTCCACGACAATGGGTACTATCTTTTCCGAAAGCTCACTGAGTTCATGGTTGAAGAGATGGAACGGCTTGACTATAAATTCCTCAGGACGCCACTCATTCTCGATAAGCAGCTCTGGCTGCAGTCGGGGCACTGGGCGCACTACAAAGAAAACATGTACTTCTCAAAGATAGACGAGCATGACGTCGCCGTGAAACCGATGAATTGCCCGGGTCACATCCTCGTCTACAAGAACGAACACCACAGTTACCGGGAGTTGCCAATTAAGGCTGGCGAGTTCGGCATCGTGCACCGCCACGAACTCAGCGGGGTGCTCTCAGGGCTCTTCCGCGTCCGCTGCTTCACCCAGGATGATGCGCACATCTTCTGCACGAAAGAACAGATTGGAGAGCAGATAGAAGAACTCATTGACCTCGTGCACCGCGTGTACAGTGCCTTCGGGTTCTCTTATGCCGTCGAGCTCTCAACGAAGCCCGAGAAAGCGATGGGTGATGAGCGGCTCTGGGAGCTCGCCGAGAAGAGCCTTGCCGAAGCCCTCAAGAAGAAAAAGCTCGCCTTCCAAATCAATGAGGGTGACGGCGCGTTCTACGGCCCGAAGATTGACTTCCATGTACGCGACGCTCTCGGGAGGAGTTGGCAGTGCGGCACGATCCAGCTCGACTTCAGCATGCCGGAGAAGTTCGACCTCAGCTATGAAGGCTCCGACGGGCAAAAACACCGTCCCGTCATGATTCACCGCGCAATCTACGGGAGCCTCGAGCGCTTCATCGGCATTCTCATTGAGCACTATGCGGGGAAGTTCCCGTTATGGCTCAGCCCCGAGCCAGTGCGTGTGCTCCCGATTGCTGACCGCCACGTCGCGTATGCCGAGGAAGTCGTGCAGGAATTCCGCTCGCAGGGCATCCGTGCGCGACTCGATAAGCGTCCCGAGACGACGAGTAAGAAAGTGCGTGAGGCGCAACTCGCCCAAGTAAACTACATCCTCGTCGTCGGTGATCAAGAGCTCGCCGCGGGAACGGTGAGTGTGCGGACGCGCGACGGCAAAGTGCAGGGTGCGAAGAAGCTCTCACTCTTCGTTGAAGAAGTGAAGAAAGCAGTTATCGAGCGGCACTAGTCTTCGGGGTCGTACTCGTCCTCTTCGTCCTCGAAGGGGTCCTCGACAGGCTCTCGCTTCTTACGCCTTCGCTTCTTGAACGCGTTCTCGTACGCGTCGTGCTCGAATTTCTCTTCGCGCTCAGCTTCCGTCTCGTACCCCTGGACGAACCCCTCCTCCCAGTCATCCATCTCGTCGTTGTCAACGAGGCTGCTCCGCGCCTCGGAACCGGCATAGATGTTCTGTTCCTGCTCTTCCGGGTTACCCATATGGGTGCGAACCGCGCAGAGCTCCTTTTATATTTTTCTGCGTTTGGCACGCTCTGCCTGGAGGAACTTCACGAGTTCGTCTCTCCAGCTGCGCGGCACGGGCTTCGCGAGGAGCTCATCGACGAAGGCCCAGAGGCGATCGGCGGGTTCCTCGCCGTCGATGAGGCGCTCAATCTCCTTGCTGAGTTCCGGGTCTAAGCGGCGGGAGACACGGCGGAGCTGGCCGCGAAGGAGGACGCGCCGTTCTGCTTCGTCGTCGAGCCGCTTATCATAGGGGATGCCGAGCTTGTCAAACACGAGTGTGCGGAGTTCGCGCGGCCACGTCCGCAGAATCTCCGCTTGGTGTTCGCGTATCGCCGTCTCGACGCGCTGCGGGACCTGCTCTGCTCCTTCAATGAGATCGACAATCGCCTCTTTCGCCGCGACGGGGACGCGCGGCAGGTTCCACGCGAGGCGCTTGAGGCGTTCTCGCTCGTCGTCACGCTCGGCGAGGCGTCGCTCTTCATGCTCGCGCCAGAGCCGTTCATAACTAAAGGAGAGCCGCGGTCCTTCAGCGTCGCTCTTCTCTCGCCCGGCTTCTCCTATCCTGCGGAGAATCTCTTCGTGCATACGCCTGAGGAACTCTTTTCGTTCTTCGAGCTTCAGGATGTCGACGTACCCCCAGAGTACAATACTGAATGCGAAGGGGCTGGGAATCGCCGTTGTAATCTCCTCTATTTGCACCGTGCCGCGTTCTAGCTGCGCAACGACTTCGGTTGCGTTCGGGAGGTCCATGAGGTCTTCGAGCACCTCGCGCCGCGCCTCCTTGAGAATGGGGAACTCGTCATCAATGCGCTTCACGGCATTCATGAGGAGTCGCGAACTCATCTGCTGCTTCCCCACACTCTTACTCGCTCCTTTGTACGTGCGGAGAATCATGAGTGCGCGCGCCGCGCAGTGCCGAAAGCGTCTCCTGAGCACCTCGCTTTTCTCGAGTGCCCGTTGCATGACGAGGCTGAGCTCGTCGGCCTTGAGGAGCGAGAACGCCTTCCGGACATTGAGGAGTGCCGTGCTGCGGAGCGAGAATCCGTTGTCGCTGATCGTTACCTCAACGTCGCGCCCGTGGAGTTTGCCGAGCACGTAGGCAATTGCGCGCGAGAGCACATCATTGACGCGGCGCCCGTAGAGGCTGTGCACGATGACGTAGCGTTTGCTCCCCTCACGGAAGTGCTCGATGAGGAGCCGCCGCTCGTGGGGGATGCGCGCGTAGCGAAACTGTTCAGAGAAGTACTCGTAGACGCTGTTCACGGTGCGCTCATCCGCGTAGAGGTAGTCGCGGATGTAGTCCAGGCACGCTTTTCTCTTCCATCCTTGACTGAAGAGGTCGTCGAGGTGGCGGCGGAAACGGAGGATCTCTCGGGCGAGGTCGTAGCTGAGCGGGAGCATTTCACTCACCCAGTGCGGCACTGTTGGCGGCCGACCCGTGCTCACCTTTACTTGCGCGGTGAGCCCCCTGCTGTAGCGGAACTCGTACGCTTCTCCGCCGAGGACGAAGACGTCACCTGGTTTGAGGCGCTCGAGGAAGCCTTCGTCGATTGTACCGATGATTTCCTCGCCGAGCTTCACTTTCACGTTCGTCTCGTCGGGAATGGTCCCGACGTTCGTGAGGTAGAGGAGCCGCGCGAGTTTCCCGCGACGCCCGATTTCCTGCGTTTCCTTGTCATACCAGATTTTTGCATAGACATTGCGCTCCTCGAGGCTCACGTAGGCCCCTGAGAGGTACTCGATGACGCTCATGAAATCCTTGTCGCTGAGTGTCGCGTAGCAGTGGCTGCTCTTCACGATGCGCTTGACCTCCGCTAGTGGCCGCTTTGCCTCGATGGCGAGCCCAAAGATTTGTTGCGCGAGCACGTCGAGCGCGTTGCGTGGTATGTGGATCCGGTCAATCTTGTGCTCTATCGCTGCTTTGAGGAGGATGCTGCACTCGACCATGTCGTCGCGGTCGAGGACAATGATGCGTCCTTTCGCTGTTTCGTGGAGTTGGTGGCCTGCGCGCCCGATGCGCTGGAGTGCACGAGCGACGCTCTTAGGGCTACCGAGGAGGACGACGAGGTCGATTGAGCCGATGTCAATGCCGAGCTCGAGGCTCGTGCTGCAGACGACCGCCTTGAGCTCTCCGCGCTTGAGCCGGTTCTCGATGCTGAAGCGGTGCGTTTTGCTGAGGCTGCCGTGGTGCGCGCCTATGAGTCCTCGGTGCGGACGTTCTTCGCTTGCCAGGCTGATGTGCCCCTCGCCATCGGTGAGGCTCGTGTATGCGCCCGGGTAGCGTTCTTTAAGTTCGTGCACTACTCGTTCTGTTGCGCTGCGCGTGTTCGTGAAGATGAGTGTTGTCTTGTGCTTCTGGATGAGTTCGTGGAGGAGTTCATACATCGCGGCTTGCTGCTTCGCGTGCGACGTGCGCATGATGTCGGGGACTGGGCAGAGCACCTTAAGGTCGTGTTGC
>RFKA01000115.1 GCA_003694385.1 Candidatus Woesearchaeota archaeon
CGAGCAACACCTCAACGCCCGTGCCCGCTAGCAGTGAGAGCGCTTCTTTATGCGCGGTGCGGCCATTGCACACGACGCGCTCGACGCGTGGGTGCATCGTGAGCATGTCGCGGAGCGGGTTGCGCTGTGGCTTGCGTATCGCGCCGTCACTGCTTCCCTCTCGCTCACAAGCCCTATAGACGTCCCACAAGCCAATTCCCTCTCTGAGGAGGGCGCGCGTCCTCGTCGGGTAGGGCATCTTCGTCAGTGGCGTCTCGAGGAGTTCTTCCATGATGCGCCAGAACGCGTTTTGTGGGTGGGCGTAGTATTCCTGTTTGCGGAGGCTCTCTTCGCCCGGCATTGATCCGAGCACGAGCACGCGTGTCCGCTCATCGATGACTGGGGGGAATGAGTGCTTCATGCGCCGGGAGGAATGATTCCCTCATTAAAATGCTTAGCAAAAGATTTTTCTATTGGGGCCTCGCTAGGCATTCCTGATGCTGCTCGTGCTGAAAACCCCTAAGCAGGGGGTTGTGGACATCACAGAAGAAGTTCAGCAGGAGATAGCACGCTCGGGAGTTATGGATGGCCTCTGCGCCCTCTTTGTTCAGCACACGAGCGCCGCGCTCTTCGTGAACGAGAATGACGAGAAGATTCCAGAGGACCTTTTTGACGTGCTCGAGAGACTCATCCCTGAACAGCCAGCAGTAGCTTATCGTCATGCTGATGGGAACGCTCACGCCCACCTCAAGGCGAGCATCATTGGCCCGAGCCTCGTTGTGCCTGTTGCGAAGGGCCGGCTCGCGCTTGGTACGTGGCAACGCGTTCTCCTCGTAGAGTTTGACGGCCCGCGTCAACGCAACGTCAGCGTGACACTTATAAACGCTGCTTCATAATGGGTTGTGATGATGAAGATCGAGGAGAAGCTCGGAGAGACGCTTGAGGAGGCAGAGCGCCGAGTGAAATGGACCTGGGATGACTTCGTTGACCACCTCGGTATCTGGTTTCATTTCAACGTGCCGCCTGATTGGCACAAGCGCCTTTCTCTCGCCGGCTTTATGGTCGTTGGTCTTGTCTGGGTCGGCATTATTGCGCGTCTCGCTTACCTCGACCTCGCGCCCTATTTCGCTAGCTTCATCCAGGCACTCAAGTCCGGCTCGACCTCGCTTATCCACTGGCCGATGATGTTCCTCTTCTGGCTAGGGCTTGCGAGCCCGGGAGTCATTCTCTTCTTTCTCGGCTGGCGGCTCATCAAGGCACTCGATGAATACTAGCAGTGCATTCTCAATGGGCTGGAGGAATCTGCCATCCCTAGAAGAGTAGCGAGCGCCGCGAAGCGCGGACGGCGTTTCCTTCAAGGTGTGTCGGCCATACGCCCGTCCGTTTGAGCAGTTCTCTCTTCTTCAGAGGGGCTCGCTTCAGGACTTGGCGGACAAGATTGAAAGGGTAGAAGCCGAGGACTGGTGCCGTCGCCTCGGCCGCGAGTGTATCGAGGAATTTCTGAAGCCGCGCGTCATCATTCTCCTCAGCGTTCACCTCGGCGAGCACGCGGGCAAGCGCAGGATCCCAGAGTGCTCCCGTCCAGAGCGGCCCCGCCACGAGCACGTCTGCTGCCCCCCGATTGCTTGTCGCGGCCCTCGTCGAGAGCGTCCGCTGGTTGAAGTGGAGGAATGCGTGCTGAGCAAGCACGTCGTCAACGGCAGCTTTCCCTGGCTTGCAGAGAAAGAAGATGCGCATGTAGTGGTCTTTTGCATAGCTGTAGATGGGGATGAGTGCTTTCTCGTATTGCGCCCCGATGAGCTGCACCTTCCTGGCGAGGATGCGGAGCCCCACCTCGTGCATGAGGTGGTTGCGCATCGGTGTTGCCCAGTACTTGCGACGGCACGCGTTCGGGTAGGTGCCTGCAAGTGCACTCGTATCGGTTGCTGTCACGCCGAGCACGCCGTAGCGATGGAGACGCTTGCACGCTGCGTCGAGAAAAGGGTTCGGTGTTCCGAAAGGGTCGATGTCAATGTAGCTGAAGCCGCCAGCGCCAAGGAGGAAGTGGTTTGCTTCAGTGCAGGTCACCGTGACCGCTCTGCAAGTGAAGCGCTTCTTGTTCAGAGAGAGGTTCTTCTTGATGAGCGCGACGGCTCTCGGTGAGAGGTCGTTCGCTGAGAGCTGCGCAACTGCTCCCGCGGGGAGCTCGCTGAGGAAGCGGCATTCTCGAACGCCCGAGCCCGCCATTGGTGATGCAATAGTCCATCCCTTTCTCGGCGCCTTCCCGAGCTTCCAGAGCGCTTTGAGGACGAGCACGCTCACGTCGCGGTTGCACTGCATGACTGGGTTATAGAACACCTCCATCTCGCGAGACACTTTCTCAGCAATGGGGACTTGAGCAGTCACAAGGCCTTCTCTGATGAGGTGGTACCCCGCCTTTCTTTTCTCCCCGCCTTCGCTCTCTTTACTCTCATCTTTGTTCTTATCTCCTGTCTTCTCCACAGGAATCACCCCGTCACCCGGACGAGCCCCGCACGGAAGTCGGGCGGGTACGTGATGGTGAGTTCTTCACCGAGGAGGCCATTCCCGGAGTCCTCGAGCGTCACGAGAAGCCCTCTTGTCGTGGCCCCCGCCCAGAAGCGGCTGTGCTCTGCGCGGGTCAAGATTGGCCCCTGGGCAATGCCGACGAGGAGCTCGCCATTTCGTTCGGCGATACGTGCCGTGAGTTCCTCTCCGAATGGTGGCTGGACGATGTCAATGAGGAGCTCGTCTTCAGGTTGTTGCTGGGGGAATTGAATCTCATAGCCACCGTGCACGAGGATGGCGCTCGGCGTGCGCCCTATGATGCCGTCGCCGTTCGCATCGACTGCGAGAAGCCTCGTTTCGGGGTCGACAGCGACACGATACGGTCTCCCAGCAAACCTGGCGGCGCCGTCAAGGAGGACTGGGCCCTCCTCGAGCTCGATGACGTGGCGCTCGCCAGTCGTTCGGTCACGGAGGTTAAGGTCTTCAGAGAGGCTTGTGTATTCGAAGAGGTGGGATGTCCCGTCAGGGCCGAGGATGAGGAAGCGCTCTCCCTCCTTGATACACGGTGCTGCGCACTCGATGGTGTGGAGGACTGCTTCATCACCAAAGCCGACGTGTCCGTCGCGTAGCCCAGCAATGCGTAGCTCTTGCTCAGCACCAAAACGGTCATAATAGCGCAGGTGCACGATGGTGTCGCCTGCTGTGAGGCGAATCGTGTTCTCGATGTTCTGCTCGAGGCCTTCATAGCGGATGTCGAATTGCTCATTAAGTAACGCTTCCGGTCTCCGGAGCTTCTCCCTGAGCGACTCGCCTGCTCGGAGGCGGATGCCGCCACGATCAATATCATCTGCTGTGTAACGGATAATGACGCTCCAAGGGTCGACGGTGACGCGCGTGTGCGGGATACGCTTGCCATCGACGCGGAGCGCCGAGCCGTTCGCGAGCACGAGTGAGTGCTCAGTATCAATTCCTTTGAGTTCGAGACTCTGGTTGGAGACATCAGTGAGGAGGTACGTGTGCCCAAATAACGCGAGTGGCTGGCCGAGGAGTAACGGGAAACTCCCCTCGTACAAGAGGTAGGCGTACTCGAACAAGGGCGCATCCTCTGCGAAGAAGAGCTCGCTGCGCACAGCGCCCGTGTCAGGGTCTCGGTCAAAACGGAGTTCGCCGCTCGTCTCTTCGCCAAAATCAAAGCGCACGAAGTTCTCGTGCCTGAGTACTCGTCCGTGCGCGACGGGGGGTGGCGTTGCGAGCAGGGCAAGCTCGTTCCGCGTGATGACGGGCATGAGCGAGCCCATCTTCATCCCGAAGAGGAAGGGGTTGTTCGCGTCACCGACGAGGATTCCTTGCTCGGCCGGCCGGGCAAAGAGGTTGGTGTTGAGGAAGTCCGCCCACGTAGCTGGCTCGTTGGTGTTCATGGCTGTGTGTGTCGGTTGCGTTTCAGCCGGCGGAGGTGTGCGAGGAATATCTGGGCGCACAATGATTGGCTGTGGTGCTTGGTGTGGCTGGGGCGCCTCGGTGTCAGCGAGCTGAGGCTGCTGGGCGCACGCGGCGAGCAGGAGAAGCACGAGGAAGAACCGCTGCATAGAGGGGAAAGAAGAAAAAGCGTATTTAAAGATTTAGAAAGAATTTAGAAAATTAGTTTTTGGCGAGCTCCGCATCAATGGCTTGCTTGAACACCGAGTAGGGCTGGGCGCCGCTGATGGGCTTCCCGTTCACGAAGAATCCTGGGGTGCCGCGCACGCCCGCTGCCCGACCAGCGTCAAAGTCCTTCTTCACCGCGTCCGTCATCGCACCACTGTCGAGACAGGTATTGAACGCTTCCGTGTCAAGCCCTTCGATAGTTGCAGCGTAGCCTTTGATGTCGTCGACACTGAGCGCTTGCTGGTTGCTCATCATCTTGTCGTGGAGCTGCCAGAAGTAGTCGTTGCCTTGGGCGAAGGCGCACTTACCTGCTTCGGCGGCCTTCTGGGCGTTCTGGTGGAAGCTCAGCGGGAAGTCGCGGTAAGCGAACTTCACTTTCCCTGTATCAATATACTCTGAGCGAATCTTGCCGAGCGTCTGGGAGAAGAAGCGACCGCAGAAGGGGCATTGGAAGTCGCTCCACTCGATTATTGTTACAGGCGCGTCAGGGTCCCCCTCGATCGGGGCTCCCTCGGCACTGACCTCTACTGGCGCGCTCGGTGGCGGTGGAGTCGGTGGTTGCTGCGCTGGTGTCGGCGCGCTTGGTGCCGTCTTGCCCGCCGCGTCGACCTCTTCTTTTGCCGTCACCGTCGCTGCACCGCCGGTTTTCAGCTTCCCTGCTTGGAATCCGACAGCGTAGGCAGTGATGAGTACGAGGATGCCGAGTACGGTGGCGATGCCGAGCATCGCGTTCGTCGACAATTCTTCTTTTCTCCTTCTGTGTTTTCGTGCCATTTTTAACCTCCTCTATCCGCCACAGTTCGCAGCTGCGGCCGCGACGTCTCCGGTGTTCACGCCGAGCGGTCCGTGCCCGGGCGCCTCCTGGTTCTCGCTGAGCTGCGCGCTGCATTCTTTCGGCGGGTTCTTATATGTGTTGCAGATAGCTTCCTTCACAGCCTCGGGGCTTCTGCTCACCCTGACTTGTTCACCATTAATGACGAGTGTTGGGCTTCCTCTGACGCCGTATCGCTCGTTCTCTTCCTTGTTAATATTGAACTGGGCATACCGGCCGCTCAACCACGAGTTCCTGTCGTTCCAGCTCGTCATGATGCCGTACTCCTCCTGGGCCTTCGCGACGCAGGCGTTGAGCTTCGCTGTATCGATGCCAGCCTCCCGCTGACACGTGGAGCTATCGCCCTTCTCGATGTAACAGCGCAAGTATTTCGTGTAGAGCGGCTTCTGCTCTTTCTGGATGCAGTACTGGCGTGTGTTCTCGTCGCGTTCTTTCTCGCCGTGCATGAGGTAGCTCACCCATTTCACGTTGATGTTGGCATTGTCGCCGAGCAACTCCATGACGGGGACGAGTGCTTTCTCCATCTGGAGCCCGAATGGGCATTCACTCATGACGAAGAGGTCGACCGTTGGAACTTCTTCCTCCGGCACGGTGCGCTGGGTCGTGCCAGCGACCTTGGCTGTAACCGTTGCCTTAGAGACGCTGAGTTCACCGCTCTGCATGCCGAGCACGAACACATTGATGACGAGAATAATCGCGAGTACCACGATGATGCCTTTGAGGAACCCCCTGGTACACTCTCCACTACCTTTGTCCATTGTATCACCCGAAAACCTATTACACTCCCAATGAGTTGCGAACAGGGAGTGCTTTATATAGTTAATGGAGCTTGTTACGGCTGCTAATAAGCCCGTTCGCGCCTGCCACGAGCCATTCGTTACGAGTAAACGCCTAAAACTTAAAATAGTGGGGCGCCCTTATGCTTGCATCCCTAGCCAGGGGACCAAAGCCCCTGGTCTCCTGGTGAGGAACCAATGGAAGTCCAGTTCGCGTGTAAGCGTTTCCCCATTGCGCAGGTGTTGCGGTGTAGCTTCAACTTGACGCTCACGGAGTATGAAGTCCTCAAGCTCCTCATGCGGGGGGAGCGGAGCGTGGAGGAGCTCGCGCAGCGACTCGGCAAGGACCGGACAACCGTGCAGCGCGCAATCAAGCCTCTCATTGCGAAGGGGCTCGTTCGTCGCAGGCAGTATAACCTTTCGGGTGGCGGCTACCAGTTCTTCTATAGTGCAGTTGGCAAAGAGCGAATCAAGCAACGTGTGAACGAGCACTTCGAGCACTTCACGAGGACTGTGCGCGCAGAGATTGAGAACTGGTGAATACCTCTATGAGGTGTTCACGTGCGTGTGGCAACCAGCGTGTCGCACCAACTGTGAGGCGCGGGTCCGCGGGTGAAGATTGCCAGTAGTACTGCTTGCACTTCACTCTTCGAGCTCGACAGCGTATTTTATCTCAAGGTAGAGCCGGTGAATCGTTGGGTGGTAGCGTTCCTTCTCCTCCGTGGTGAGCTGGTCGTAGGCGCGGAGAATCGCGAGGTAGCTCTCCTTTGCGATGTCATTCCTGAAGAACTGGATTGCCTCGTAGGTGTCGAGGAGGCGGAGCTCAATCTCGTGCGTGAGGCTCATCTCTGGCGTGATGTTCCGTTCAGGGAGTTCGCGCCTGATGTCTGCGAGTTCATACTCTGCGAGCAGGCAGACGAGCGTCCTGAGCTCTTCTTTCGTCCCGTCGAAGAGCCGTTCATCGAGGCGCTTGAAGCCAGAGCCTTCCACTTCTTTGAGGCGGTCGAGGAAGCTTATGATAATCTCTTTGAGCGGTGGCGGCAGCTGTTCGGCCTCGCGCTCTGCTTCTTCAGGGAGGAACTCGTAGGGGATGTCAAGGAGGAACTCGTAGAACTTCCTCGCCGTCGCGCCGAGGCGTTCATACGCGTTCACGGGGTGCAGCTCGCCTTCTTCAAGGCCGCGCTCGATATCTGTGAGGTCGTCGAAGAGGATTTGTTTCTCGGCGGGCGTGAGGTAGACGGTCTTCTTGTGTCTGCGCGCGAGGAGCCAGCCGAGGCGTGCGAGCCCCTCGGCGAGGCGCTCGCGGTACAGGAAGGCGAGCATGATGAGGATGAGGAAGGTGCCGAGGAGGCCAAGGAGGAGTAGGAGCGGCAGTTTCTTCTCATTGACCGGCTTGGGTTTCTGGATACTGCTACATGGAGCGCAACTCCCCCCGCAGTCAACTCCTTCTTCGTCGCCATTTTTGATGCCATCGTTGCACGTGGGGATGTACTCGCATGGTTGCGTGAGCGGCGGGAGGAATTCCTGCGTGCCACAGTCTGCGAGGTCTTCGCACTCGCGCGTCTGTGTATTATCTGGTTGACAGTTCCCCCAGTCCGTGCAGATCCAGTTCTCGGCGCAGGTTGCGTTCTCGCGGGGCGGTGTGTAGATGCATTCACGATGGAACTTGATCTCGTCCTCGGTGCACCCGTTCTTGTCACGGCACTTCTGGCTCTGGAGCCCGTTCGGGTAGCACTCGCTCCACTCGAGGCATACGAGTTCTGGTTTGCATGGGGGTGTGGCGCTGCCGCCTCCTCCACCGCCTCCGCCTCCTCCGCCGCTGCTGCTCTGCGTTTCCTGTGGTTCAGGCGGGCACTCACTATTAATTGTGACGATGTTGCTGTCCGCGCTGAGGTTCGTGGGGTCCGTCGCCGTGAAGACAAAGAAGCTGTAGCCGCAGCCGTCGCCGCGTATGATGACGCCGCTGTCGTTCCTGATGGTGACGTTTATGCCTGCAGTCCCGAGTCCTTCACTGTATGTGTAGCTGAGCGGGTCATTATCCGGGTCGACGAAATAATCATTGAGGTAGAATGCGAGGAGGGTCTCGCCCCGCGTGACGTTCTGGTCAGGGATTGGCTCGGCGAGGTACGGGGAGTTATTCGTGTTCTGCACGCTATGGTTGAAGGTTTCGTGTGCTTGGCTGTTATCACAGCCCGTGCCGTCGTCAATATAGATTTCTGCCTGGTGGGCTCCGACATCATTCTCGTGGGGCGTGAAATCAATGACGCCGCTAGAACTAATGTTGAAGATCGTCTCATTATCAGGGGGGACGGGCACGGCCGTGAACGTGAGTGTGTCCCCGTCCTCGTCTGTCGCGTTATACTGGCAGGTGTAGAGCGTGCCCTCAATCATCGTCTCGTTGCAGGCTTGCGAGCCGAACACGGGGGGGTGGTTGATGCAGAGCTGGACTTCACCCGTCCCCACGGCGTTCCCGGTGGCGCGGTTGAGGGCTACGTCTGTCTGATAGAGAATCCAGGTTGTCGAGAGGAGGTTCAGGAAGACGATGAAGAAGACTGTGACTGTGAGGAGCCGAAACCGCATCGCGTTACTCTACGGCAGGAGTGTATTTAAAACCATCGGCGGTAGAAACGAATAATGGCTTTCCCTTCATAGTGCCCTTCCGCTTGGAATGAGGGGACAAAGGCGGTGAAGGTCACCTTGATGCGCTCTCCTGCTTCTCCAACGGCTGTCGCAGGCTCTGCTCGCATGAACGGGGCTGTTTCTCCGGAGAAGGCGACGACGACGCGCGAGGGTTTTCTCAACACGATGTCCATTTTCCTCTGTGACGTCTGTCCTGGGGCGATGGTTCCCATGCGGAGCGCGTCTGTGTCAACGGTGATGCCCGCAACCCCTTTCTCGACGTCAAGGATGACGGGGACTTCTTGCACTTCGTAGAGGTAGAGCCCGAAGTAAGCGAGGATGATGAGGCCCATACCCA
>RFKA01000116.1 GCA_003694385.1 Candidatus Woesearchaeota archaeon
GACGTCTTCACCGAACTCGACAAACTCATCGACGACACGAAAAAAGAGGTGAAGCATGGGAAGAAAGGGAGCTAGGGCGCAGTTCCAGCACATCTTCACATTCCTCATGATAGGCGTGCTCGCCCTCTTCATCCTCCTCATCGGCTGGCGCTTCATCAATGGCATGTTCACAGACGCCTGCCAACTCCAAGAACGCGATTTCCTCGACCAACTCGACGAAGCACTAACGAATTTCATCTCCTATGGCGCGGTAAAGACACTGAGCCTGCCCCCTCCCTGCGACGTAGAAAAGCTCTGCTTCGTCGACGCGCGCACCTTCACCGCACACGGCAACCCCTTCATGGAGCCCTACACGATTAACGTGCAGAACCCCACGCTACCCTGTCGCGGAGGAGGGGACACGAGCACCATCAAACCCTATAACACCGCAGATGCCTTCTTGCGCCCACCAAACCCTCCACGAAACAAGCGCATAGAAAACAGCATTATCTCTCCCGGCACCCCACCAACGAACCTCTTCTTCATCACCCGAGAAGGAGACACGAAACCCTTACAGTACTACGCGGGGACCGTGCAGCTCGAGGACTTCTGCTCAGCACTCTGCATCGAGCCACGCGGAGGCCTCTTTCGTTTCCAGCTCCACGGCTTTGGCAAGCACGTCGTCATCACCGAGGTGACCTGATGCGTGCCCAACTCCAAATCCAGTTCCAATGGTTCTTCGCCATCATCGGCGGCTTCCTCTTCCTACTCTTCTTCTTCATGCTCATCAGGACGCTCGTGCACAGCGCAGACGTCGCGCAACAACGCAACCTGAATTTCGCTGCCGACGTGATCCTCCGCACGAGCCTCGCAAACCCAAACACCTTCACACGCACCGACCTCCCAGCTCCCGTCACGTTCACCTTCGCCTGCGAACTCGCCCCGCCACCCACACCCACTACCCCGCCTACGCCACGAGGGTTTGATGCAACACATGTGCGCGTCAACAGCGAGAGCTACACCCCTTACGCCCTCCGCCACATCCCTTTTTTCAGCCCCCAACGCGTACAGGGAGACCAACTCTTCACGCTCACGAGGACCTGGAAAGCCCCTTTCCCCATCACCCGGCTCCTCATGGTGAGCAACAACCATACCCATTACGTTGTCCTCGTACCCACCGGGTGGCTCGCCCGCGTCAAGAACTTCGTCAAAGAGGAGAATCTCAAAAAATTCAGTTTTGAGACGCGCGTGGCCAGCGCGACAGGCTCACTCGCGGCGCGCGGCGCTGACCAGTACCGCTACATCCTGTTCAACACTGATTTCAACGCTTTCTACACGAATCTCGACAGCCAGTTCAAGCAACCAGAAAACTCTGCGCTCGTCGTGACGAGTGACCGTGATGACTTCAGCACAGGGACGTTGCGCTTCTACGACGACCTGAGCACAGGCCTCATCTCCGGACCCGCGATTAACTACTACGGGGCAGCGATGCTCGACGCAGCCATCTTCGCGGGGACGCGCGAACTCTACGAGTGTAACATGCAGAAAGCCTACGAACGCCTCTACACAACCCTTGCGACAGCGGTGAACAGGACGCGGGCGCTGTTCGAAGAGGCACTCGCAGGCGCTTTGACCCCTATCTGCGGGCAACAGTACAGCACGCTCCTCGGCACCCTTGACACAATGCCCTTCTCCGCCATCCCTCACACTCCACAGCTCGAAAACCCCTTCTGGAAGGAAGGACGGCAAGAGGCGCTCCCCGCCTACGTGTACGCCGTTAAGGTCGTCCTGAGCAACAAGGACCGCTACCTGGCGTGCCAACAAGGACCGCCAGACCCGAGCCCTGGCTGCACCCACCCCTCACTATTCCAGCTTGCTGCACAAGGCGAGGGACCACTCCTCGAGCTTGAGAAGAAGAACACGAACCTCCTGAAAAATGACTGCCCACTCATCTACTGATGCCCTCGAGTCCTCCGCGGGGAGACGAGCCCAGATACAGTTCGGAGAGACCATCATGGCTATCGTCATCATCCTCTTCCTCATCATGGTGGGCTTCGTCTTCTACTATAACGTCCTCCGTTCACAAGTCGAGACCGAGGTGCGCTTCCGCGAGGACCTCGAGGGCATTACGCTCGCGAAGAACGTGTTGGGCCTCGATGAGGTTCGCTGCACAGTCGAGAGCGGGAGGGGAGAAGGCTGCATCGACGTCCTCGCGCTGAAGGGCCTTGCCTATGCGCTCACGAACAATGACTACCTTCTCAAGCAAACGGCCCTCTCGTACTACAACGAGCTTCTCGGGCCCGCCATCATCGACGTCCACCTGCTCAGTGGCACGCGGGCAGGCCAAAGCTTCCGCGTCTACGATAACCCCCCGGATGGCACCTTCAGCACCGAACGCACCTTCCTCTTCACCACGCTCTACGACCCCGTCCAGCGCACCCAAGACCTCGCCTACATCGACGTCACCCGCTACCTCACCCGGAGGGGAGAAATATGAACTATGCGAGCGCGCAGCGAGGACAGGCAGAGATCATCGGCCTCGTCATCATTGTCATCCTCATCACGCTCGGCTTCCTGCTCTACGTCGGCTTCACCCTCTCTCGCGAAACACGCACGACCAACGACTACGTTGGCCAAACACAGCTCGGCCAGACACTCGTGAACGCACTCGCCACGACCGACATCTTCTGTGGGGCTAACCATGCCGCCGTCGAAGACCTCATCCGCGACGTCGTCGTGGGGAGGAGCGTCCCCTGTGATGCTGCGCGCGAAGTCGAAACTTTCTTCACGCTCGTGCTCGGGCAAACACTGGATGTCTGGGGAGTGAACTACCGCCTCTTCATCGGGGAACGAGACGGCCTTCGCGTGACTCCCCACGAGGACTTCCGCGTCCTGACAAATCCCAGCATCCCCAGCGACGAGCGCTGCAGTGACACGAGCGACCGCACCGTCGATGTTTACCTCATCCAACTCTTCCCCAGCCCTGGCCAAGTCGAGCTCCGCCTCGAACAATGCCCATAAAGCATAAAAACACCCTTCGGTAAGAGGTAGTATGGAGGCACCCGAGCTCCGC
>RFKA01000117.1 GCA_003694385.1 Candidatus Woesearchaeota archaeon
CCGTAGCGCTGCATGAGCGCGCCAAGATTGACTCTGTTGCGCTGTTCAAAGATGTTCTCGCCGACGCTGACCTTCACCTTGTCCGGCTCGAATTGCATACGGTCGACGGTGACGTGGACTGCGTGTCCGGGGTAGCGCAGGTAGAGCCAGAACACTTGGCCGTGCGGTAAGTCTTCGGGGGCGTCGAGGCGGTTGACGAAGATGACGCATCCTCTGAGCGTGACATAGCGAGGTATCTCTCGTCGCCAGCGTTCGTGCTGAGCGAGCTTCTCCTCGACGCGTTTCTTGATGATGGGCTGCTCGATGACTTGTTCTGGAGATTGGAACGCGAGCATGTTGAGGAGGAAGCGGCGGAACTCGTCGTCTTTTCTCTTGTCATCGCTGCGAATCGCCATGCTGAGCTTCCCGTACACGCCGGGGTGTTCGAGGTCTGCTTTCGTGAACGACGCGGTATCTATCTTGTCTGTCGCGTCGACGATTGCGCGGCGTTTTTCTAGCGTCGGGTGCGTGGGAAGGAGTTCTTCAAAGATGAGCCGGGCGCAGCTCGGCGTGAGTCGGTGGACGCCCTTGTCTGCGTCCCCTGCCGTGCTCGCGTGGTGGTCGAACCAGAGGCTGCACCCTTTCGCGTAGGGGAGGTCGCACACGATATCCCCTTGCTGTGCCGTGAACCGCCCCTCTTGGATCTCCCACGGCTCGACGAAGTACACTTTTTGCACACCGAACGCGTCTTGGAGGAGGAGTGCACTGATAAGACCGTCAAAGTCTGTGTGCGTGACGATGCGGTCGTAGTCCATGCTAGTTGGCGTCACCAGGTTTTTATACAATTAATAGTCCTGAAAGATATATTTTCTATACTTCTTTTTCAGATTTATATTTTGGATAGTTATTCTTTGGCTTGTCGACGAAACAGCTACAGAAAACTTATAAACGCTTTGCCGAGTCTGTCACCATGGCACGGCGACGGAGAACTCGTCAACCAAATCCCCCCTCTACTCGCGCGGCGAACAAGAGCGAACACCGCGCGGAGAAAATAACCCTGCGGCGCATCTGGCACTTCCTCTGGTACGAGGACAGCCTCGCGAGCTGGATCGCCAACATCGTCCTCGCATACGTCCTCATCAAGTTTATTCTCTACCCCGGCCTCGGCCTCATCCTCGGCACGCCGTTCCCCGTCGTCGCGGTCGTCAGCGGGAGCATGGAGCACCACCCGAGCAACTTTGATGACTGGTGGGCAGCACACGGTGCGTTCTACGAGCAAGAGCCATGGAACATCTCACGGGAGCAGTTTGAGACATTCCCGTTCAAGAACGGCTTTAACAAGGGGGATATCATGGTGCTCACGGGCGTCGACCCCGACTCGATGCCGATAGGCACGGTCATCGTCTATAAGAGTGCAAAGCCCTATCCTATCATCCACCGCTATATAGGAACGAACGAGGTACCGCTCAGGGGCGAATACCTCGTCTCGAAAGGGGACAATAACCGGCTCATATTCGCCGGGCCGGAACTCAACGAGTTCCGCGTTCCCAAGGACTGGGTGTTCGGTAAAGCAACCTTTCGCATCCCCTACCTTGGCTACGTGAAGCTCTGGGCTGTTGACGCATTCAATTGGTTGCTCAGCCTTTTCTCCTGACCCCTGCTCCTCGTCAGGCCAGCCAGTAACCGGTCGCTAACACAAAGTTTTTAAACAGTCCTCTGCCCGCGAACACCATGTTTTGCCCGAAATGCGGAGCAATCCTGAAAGTGAAGCAGGAGAAAGGCAAACGCTTCTTCTCCTGTAGCTGTGGCTACACGAACCGGACGGAGAAAGCAACACTCTCTGAGACCGTCGAGAAAGAGGACGAGATTGCCGTCGTCGAGCAGGACGACCGGAACCTCCCCGTGACGGACGCAACATGCCCGAAATGCGGCCATGACAAAGCGGGCTTCTGGACGGCCCAGACGCGCGCCGGGGACGAACCCGAGACGCGCTTTTTCAAATGCGTGAAATGCGGGAACACCTGGCGCGAAGCGAGCTGAAACTTCCCTCTCAAGAAACGAAGAGGGTTCTCGTCCATGTGAAGCCGAACGCTCGCGCGACAGCAATGCTCGCTTACGACCCCGCAGAGGACAGCTATACGGTCGCAGTCAAGGCGCCACCCATCGAGGGCAGGGCGAACGCTGAACTCGAGCGGTTCTTCTCAAAACTGACGAAGCGGCGCTGGCGCGTTAAGAGCGGCCTGGCGAGCAAGACGAAAGTCCTCGTTGCTGTGTAGCGGCTTATAGCGGCTTATTGCAGCGCGATGGTAATCGACTTTCGCTGGGCCTTGTACTTGCGCGTCTTCACTTTCGCCAGGGAGAAGAGTCGGCGACTCGCGACCCAAGCAGGCTTATCGTGATACGTATCGGAGAGGTAGACGACTTCAGTGATTCCCGCCTGGATGATGAGCTTCGCGCACTCATTACAGGGGAAGAACGAGGCGTAGAGCGTGCAGCCCCTGAGGTCTGCCGCGCTCTTGTTCATGATGGCATTGAGCTCTGCGTGACACACGTAGGGGTATTTCGTGTCGAGGAAGCCCCCTTCGCGCCCCCAAGGGAGCTTGTCGTCGCTGCAGCCCCACGGGAAGCCATTGTAGCCAATACCAACGATTTTCTTCTCAGGGTTCACGATGCAGGCACCGACCTGCGTGTGCGGGTCTTTCGAGCGCTGAGCACTGAGAATCGCGACAGCCATAAAGTAGTCATCCCATGAGAGAACATCCTCTCGTTTACGGGTTTTCATCTTCTCCTCCTTGCGCTCTACCCTCATACTTGTCGAGGAAGCGCTCGACTGCTGCTTGGAGCTCGGCGAGCGAGCCGGTATTCGTGATTAGGTAGTCTGCTTGGGCGAGGCACGCATCAAGCTGCTGCGCGCAGGGGTCGCGCGTGTTCTCGCGCTGCTCTTTCGCGAGGAAGTCCTCGTAGCTCTGCTCGCCACCCTCGCGATGACGGGCAACTGCCCGTGCGTAACGCGTGGGAGCGGGCGCGTCGACGCCGACGAGGACGAAGCCGCGCAGCTCGCGGAGCGAGGCAATCTCCTCGGGGTTCCTGATGCTGACGATGACTGCGCGGTCACTCGTGAGCAAGCCCTTGATGCGGTCAGCGAGGATGCTTGCGCCGAACCTTGCGCGGAGCTCATTGCCTGCCGTGATGAGTGCTTCGCGCGTAATCTCTGCGCCGCGTCTGCGCAGCTCGTCGCGGATGGCGTCGCTGAGGCTGAGCCGCTCGAAGCCCTTCGCTGCAAGGATGTCCGCGACGCTATCTTTTCCCGCGCAGTTCTTGCCCGTGAGGCCAACGTAAAACGCCATGGCGCAGGGCATCCTCCCGTCCTTTTTATCATTATGTAGGCCAGAGCCCACAAAAGTATTTATTGAGTCGGGCAACATGATGAGCGCCTTGACTGGCGTGCGAGCTCGTGCACTAAGGATGTCAGCAAGGGCGTTGGCAAAGAGGGGAATGATATGAGCATGGGAACACGGCGGAATGGGGAGTGATGAGGACATGCGCGGAACATTTGTTATGATTGATGGGCTCGACGGTATCGGCAAGGGAGTGTTCCTTGAGGCGATGAAGGACGCCGCGCTCAGCGAAGGAAGGCGCGTCTTTGACCTGCACGCGTACTGGCGCACCCACAACCTCCACCCTTCCGTCAGCGAATTCATGGACGCAGACATCATCTTCTCGAGCGAGCCGACCTATACGCGCTTTGGACGCCTGATTCGTGAAGAGCTTATCAGGAAGGGAACCAATTATAGCGCGATGGCAATCGCGCAGGCCTATGCCCTTGACCGGCAAGTCCTCTATGATGAAGTACTCAAGCCCGCGTTGTCAAAAGGAATCGGCGTCATCCAGGGCCGCGGGGTGTCGTCAAGCCTCACCTATCAGCCGCTCGACGCCGCTCTCAAAGGGGAGGCGCTCAGGCTCGAAGACCTCATGGCCCTGCCCGGGAACGCCCAGGCACTCGATGAGGACTGGGTTCCTAACGTGCTCGTCATCCCGACAGTCTCCGCAGAGGAGGCTATGCGCCGCTTGGCAGGGCGTGAAGAGCAGGACGATGCGTGTTTTGAGAAGTACGAGTTCCAGTTACGACTCAAAGAATCCTTCGAAGCCCAATGGTTCCGCGACTTCTTTGCCGAGCGAGGCGTGAGCTTGTACTACCCCGACATTAGCGGGTCAGAAGCAGACACCGTCGCGATTGCTACACAACTGTATCGGCAGTGCTTTGCACGCGAATCCTAAGATTCGGGTACGCGGCGCGAACGGCGCGCGCGAGGTTGTCGAGGAAGTGCTCGCTCGGACTGTGGAGGCCGCGCAGGCGGCGGTCGAGCGTCACACCCCCAATGAATGGTTTGAGCGTCCACTCGGCATCAAAGCCATCAAGCAGGGCGGCGATAGCGAGCACGTCTTCTTTCGTGTAGAGGAGTCCCGGTACGATCAGCGTCGTGAACGAGAGCGTCACGCGGTTCTGGGCGTCCCTGAGAATGGCGAGCGATCGCAGGAACTCAGCAAAGACTTGCTCGGCGGGAATGAAGAACGTGCCTGCGTGCGTGGCGCGGTCAAAGGCGTCGCGAGGAGCCTTGACATCAATGAGGAACTCGTCAACGAGCTGCTCGGTGATGAGCTCTTCAATGACTGCCGGCTTCGATGCGTTCGTATCAATGATGAGTCTCGCGTTAGTGTGCTCGCGGCACCAGCGGAGCAGGGCGAGGAGCGCTTGGCGCTGTAAGAGCGGTTCGCCTCCCGTGAAGACTATCTGTGTGGGTGCTGCGTCCGCGATGCTGGCCTGCACGATGCGGAGGTCTTGTTGTTCCCCCGTTTGGAACTCGGCGAGTTGTGGCGTGTTACATGAGGGACAGTTGAAATCGCAGCCGGAGAAGGACACGGTGAGCACGCCGCCCTCTGCTGCGATGTCGCTGATGTACGCTTCCATCCCTTAGGGTGAGCGCAGCCCTGTTTATTTACTCTTCGTCGTCGAAGAATTCGTTCAGGGAGGCGCTTTTAATCTTTGCTTCGTAGCTAATGCTGCTCATTGACCTCACCAGTTTGCTTCTAGAAAAGCTCCTTTATATGTTCTATTGGGGGGGAATCTATATGAGGCGACGTGTACCAAACGAACATCTACACCCGTATCTGTACAAGCCATCCTATACTGTCTGGATAAAGAAAATTTTTCTAGCGCTTCAGGCTCATGATACTGCGGAGCTCATGCGTTAGTATCTCTCCGGTGGCGGCACTCACTCTGACATTGAGGAAGTTCAGCGTGTGCGAAACGAGCGTGAGATTATAGACTGGCTCTGTGAGGTGCTGGAGGATGAGAATGATTTGTTTCGCCGTCTCTGCAGGGTATTTGTTCTTCATGAGTTCTTTCGCCGCAGCTATTGCTTTGTCGGGCGCGGTTTTGACTTCCTCGATGTTGAGCGGCTCCGGTTGCGTCTTGCTGAATACGTCATCGTCGGGGAGCCGCGTGATGGGCTCTGCGGTGAACACGACAATCTTGTCCTTCTCTGCAGAGTAGAAGCCGAACTGCCAGCCATTGTCGCCCTGCCCGTACATCCTGAACGCGTGGACAAATCGCGCATCAGGCACCTCTTGAGTGTACGCAGAGAATTCCTCTGAAGCAGTGACCTTCTCGAGCTCCTCTTTGAGTTCCACGCTTCCTTCATCCTCCGCGTTGTTTATATGCCTTCCGAAGCGCGACGAGGTCAACTACTTTGCCGCTCGGCCCAGGGTTCATGACGAGCGTCTTCTTGACGTACTCCTCTTTGCGGAAGCCTTCATGGATGTGCCCCGCCGCCACTAAGAGTGGTTGCCGCTTATTGATAATTGTGCGGAGCGTTTTACTCCCGACATGCCAGGGCTCACCTGGCTCGCCGACGTCGTCGAGCACCGTCTTATGGGGTGGGGCGTGGCTGAGCACCACGGTTTTGCTCCAGTCGAGCTTGCTCCATTCCGGAGCCTTCATCCATTCTTCGAGGTCACGGTAATAGTCGCTGAACCCTCCGCCCCCGTACGCGATGAAGTTCCAGCCGTTCACGTCTGCGCGTTGGAGGTGGAGGAAGAAGACGTTCTCGAGCTCGTCACAGTCGGCGCGTAGCTCTGCTTCTTCCTCGTGGTTGCCGTGGAGCATCAGGACGGGTTTGCCGAAGGAGTCGAGCTTCGCGAGGAGGGCTTGCTGGTCGTTGCCGAAAACGGTGAGGTCGCCCGTGCAGATAATGATTGCTGCTTTCTCAGCACGCTTCTTCACAGTCTCGAGGGCTCTGAGGTTCCCATGGAGGTCTGTGAAGACGAGGATGCGCATGCAGGCGCCTGCTTCTCTCACGCATTAAAAGCTATGTGCTTCTTGAAAATGTATTATTAAAAATATTTATTAAAATATTTATTAGAAATAGATAGAACATAGAAAACATATACTTTCTAGGGACTGCTGAGGGCCGGGACCTGAGGACTACTACCGAGAAATGGTGCGCGTTACTGTTTGAGGCGCGTGTACTCTTCGAGGAGAATCGTGTCGAGCTCCGAGAGGTCGGTGACTTTGTAGAGCCGTCCACCCGTCATCTCAACGATTTGCTCTGCGAGCTCTCGCCCCTCGTCATCAAGCCCGATGCCGACGATACTCACGCGGACACCGTGGTGCGCGGCGACACCCGCGGCTTCGAGCGTCGACCGCTTCGGCGCCTTGCCTTTCGTCGGCACGGCATCAGTGAGGAGCACGAGGTGCTTCGTCGCGTCACCCGTGAAGACTTCAACGCTCCGCAATAAGACCTTGGCGATATCAGTCTCCATCCCCGCGCGGGCCTGCGCGAGTACGGCGAGGAGCGCGGGGAAATCCCTCGTTGGAGCAACAACCGCCTCGATGCGGCCCGTGAACGTCATAATCCCTACTTCGTCGCGCTCCTCGACCGCCTTGTAACAGAG
>RFKA01000118.1 GCA_003694385.1 Candidatus Woesearchaeota archaeon
GATCTCATCAGAACAAATCTCACCAGAACAAATCCCACCAGTACTTACTCCATCAGTACAATTATCATCCGCGCCCTGCACGGTTGCTGCCGACAAGTTTAAGAACTCTGCAACGCCACCCGCGCGGCATGGCAGCGAAAAAAGCTTCGAAGAGCGAAGTCATGAGCAAAGAAGAACAGGTGGGGTACCATAAGGGGAGCCTCGCGGTACTCACGAAAGAGCGCGATGAGCTGGCACGCATTCTCTCGATTGTCGAGCAGCTCATGCAAATGCATATCGGCGCGCTAAAGGAGCTCGGTGTTGACCTCGAGGAAGAAGCGAAGAAGGCCCAGACAACGGCGAAGAAGAAACCGCCGATCGAGGATATCATCTGAGAGGATTAGCAAGTTTGGCCGGCAGCTCAGCTGCACAGGCGGGCCACGCACAGGCGGATACGCAGTCTCCATCTGTGCTACACAAGCTTTATAAGTGTTCTTTTGTGACTGCCCAGTATGGGTGAGGTGAGGCTCCTCGTTATTTTTGGAGCAACGGGGGATTTGACGAAACGAAAGTTGCTCCCCGCGCTCGCACAGCTCCACGCCCAGGGAGCACAACTGCTCGTGCTCGGCATTGGGCGCCGCGACCTGAACGACGAGTCGTTCCGCATCAACGCGAGTGACGCGCTCGAAGCGTACGCGAAGCTCGACCGGAAGACGAAGCACTCCTTCCTCAAGACACTCTTCTACCACCGCATGGACTACACGCGAGCAGAGGAGTTTGAAGGACTGCGCGACCGCATCGAGCTCATGAGCCTTGGGCAGCCGCTCTTCTACCTCGCTACAAAGCCAGGGAACTTCGGCGCCATCGCGCGCAGCCTCAAGCGCATCCACCTCGTCAACAGCCAGAGCAAGGTGGCGTTCGAGAAGCCCTTCGGTACCGACCTGATGAGCGCGTTCGCGCTGAACAAGGAACTCAGCGCAGTCTTCCCCGAAGAAGCGATTTATCGCATCGACCACTACCTCGGGAAAGAAAGCGTGCAAAACCTCCTCACGCTGCGCTTCGCGAACAGCTTCCTCGAGCCGCTCTGGAACTACCGCTACATCGACCACATCCAGATCACTGTTGCGGAAACACTTGGTGTCGGGACGCGTGGCGGCTACTATGACGAGGCAGGCGCGCTCAGAGACATGGTTCAGAACCATTTATTCCAGATCCTCATGTATGTTGCGATGGAGCCGCCGCCGAATCTCGACGCGGACGCCATAGAGGATGAGAAAGTGAAGGTGCTCAAGTCCCTGTGCCCGGCAACGCTCCGCGAGCACGTCGTCCGCGGCCAATACACGGCAGGCACAGTTGAGGGGAAGCGCGTCCGTGGCTACCAGCAAGAGCCAGGGGTGAAAGCAGGGTCGCGCACAGAGACATTCGTTGCACTGAAGCTCAGAATTAATAATTGGCGGTGGCGCGGTATGCCGATCTATGTCCGCACGGGCAAGCGCTTGCAACAATCGCTGGGCGAGGTCATCGTCCAGTTCAAGCGTGTCCCCATCAATCTCTTCGGCGACGAACTCGAGGATAACCTCCTGCGATTCCGTCTCCAACCAGTTCAAGCCACCGCCTTCCAGTTCAATACGCGCCATGGACCAGGGATTGCCGCGCGCGAGATGGAATTCTACCATAGCAGCACGTACAGTCAGAATACGCCGGGCGCGTACGTCCAACTCTTGACGGCATTCCTCAATGGTGACCGCTCACTCTTCACGCGTTGGGACCAGGTCGCGCACGCATGGCAGCTCATTGACCCCCTCCTGCGTCGCGTTAAGCCGCATCCCTACCGCGCAGGCACGTGGGGGCCGGAGGCTGCGGCGAAACTCATCGAGCAAGATGGACGGCGGTGGATACTATGAAGCGCTTCTGGCGAAGCGTCCATGATATCAGCTGGACTATCAGCAAGGGCATGACGGTCTATAAGGATAAGAAGGAGAAACGCGTTAGCATCACGCCAACAAAGACCTTCGAGCAGGACGCGGGAAGAGAGAGCCGCTTCACGCTCGACAGCCACACAGGGACGCACGTCGACGCGCCGAGCCACATGCTCGCTACGGGCGCGGCACTCGAGGCCTACACGGCCGAACGCCTCGTCGCGCCATGCACCGTCATTGCGACCGGTGACGCGGAAGCAGTAACTGCCGAGCACCTCCAGCATGCAGACATCACTGCGGGCGATGCCGTGCTCTTCAAGACGCGCAACTCACTCCATGGAGAAGAGGACCCTTTTGATAGTGCGTTCACCTACGTGACCGCCGAGGCCGCCACGGCTCTCCGCGACAAAAACGTGGCAATCGTCGGCATCGACGCGCTCGGCATCGAACGCGGCCAAAAAGGCCACCCGACGCACCACATCCTCCTCGGTGCAGGCATCTTGATTCTCGAGGGGCTCCGCCTCGCCAACATCACGCCTGGGCGCTACCTCCTCGTGGTTGCGCCGCTGAAAATCAAGGGTGTTGACGCGGCTCCCGCGCGCGCGCTCCTCATCGAAATTGATGAGAACAACAAAATTGATGAGAGCAAGGTCGGTGAGCACGGGGTGGACCTATGAGTGCCGACGTCGTCCTCACAGCAGATATTGGAGGAACGAACGCCACGTTCGGCGTGTACCGGCTCACGAAGGACCGGCCCGAGCAGCTCCGACTCGTGCGTAAACCGACGCAACACACGCAACTCCTCACCACCCTCAAAGAAGAACTCGCGGCTGCCGAGCGAGCATACGGTCCAGTAACGGAAGCGTGCCTCTCAGTCGCCGGCCCCATCACCTTGCGGGACGGAAAACGCCATGTAGCGATGACGAATGCGTCGTGGGTCGTCGATGAAGGAGCGCTGCTCGCGCAGACGAGGCTCAAGCGCATCCTCATCTTGAACGATTTTCAAGCGATTGGCTACGCGACGAACATCCTCCAGGAGGGCGAGTACCGCATCATCCAAGGCGCTCGAGGAGGATCGCAGCGTGGCCAGCGCGCGTGTATCGGTGCAGGAACTGATTTCGGCAAGTGCATCCTCTACGAGCAGAATGGCGTGTACCATGCACTCGACACAGAGGGAGGAACGGCCGACCTCCCACTCTATGATGAGGAGGACCTCGCGCTCGCACAGTTCATCATTAAAGAAGAGGGGCGTACAGCACAGCTTTGCGAGGGAGACCTCCTCTCGGGGAGAGGGCTTGAGCGCATCTATCGCTTCCTCTCCACGCACTTCCCTGACGAGCCGCAAGCCCTCGACGCGCAGGGTATCACCGCAACACGGACGACGAACGCGTGCAGTGCAGCGACGCTCGCGTTGTTCGTGAAGCACTACGCGCGCGCAGCGAGAAATTACGTGTTCAATGCGGGGGCGTGGAATGGGCTCTACATTGCCGGCGGCATCGCGCGACGCATACCGGAACTCTTCAGCGAGGCGTTCCTCGAAGAGTTCCTCCGTGTCGGGAGGTTCCAGCACGTGCTCGCCCAGGTTCCGCTTTTCCTCATCACGAACTATGATATCAGCACAGTCGGCGCTGCGTACGCACTCGCAGTGACAGAGGTGGTACAATGAAGTTATATCTTGATACAGGTAACATTGAGGAGATTCGGGAGGTGGCCGCTCTCGGCGTCCTCGACGGCGTGACGACGAACCCCACGCTCATTGCTCGCGAGGGTAAAGATTTCACGCAGGTAATAAGGGAGATCGTAGGTATCCTGAAAGCGACGGGGAAGGAGTTCACGGTGAGCGCGGAGGTCACGGATCTCCACGCGGACAAGATGGTCGAGCAAGGGCGGGCGCTCGCAGCGATTGACCCGCACGTTGTCGTGAAAGTGCCGCTCATCCCTGAAGGGATCGCCGCGGTGCACCGTTTGTCGCGCGAGGGAATCAGGACGAACGTGACGCTCTGCTTCAGCACGAACCAGGCGCTTCTCGCGGCCAAGGCGGGCGCGTTCATCGTGAGCCCCTTCGTCGGCCGACTCGATGATATTGGCGAGCAGGGCTTGGGACTCATCAGGGACATCCGGCGCGTGTTCGATAATTACCACTTCACGACGCAGATTCTCACCGCATCCATCAGGCACCCCTTGCACGTGACCGAGGCGGCGCTCGCGGGGAGCGACATTGCAACGATTCCAAAACAAGTATTCATGAAGCTCTTCCACCACCCGCTCACTGAGCAGGGCAACGAGAAGTTCCTACGCGACTGGCGCGCCTACGAGGAGCAGTTGCGCAGGGGGACCCAGCACGGGGGTGCACAATGACGCTCACGTTCTCATCGACGCACGCGCGCGTCCCGAAAGAAGAACTCGCGGCGCTGGCGCAACAACTCGCGCCAGAGATTGCGCGGATGCGCGCCGCGACGCAGAAGGGCTACGAGGACGAGCGCGCATCCATCAACCTCCCGTTTGATACAGCAATGCATGACCGTATCAGGGAGCTGGCCGACCAGTGCGAAGGGACCGAGCTCGTCATCGTCGTCGGTATCGGCGGGAGCAACCTGGGAACGATTGCGGTCCAGGAGGCCGTGCTCGGAAAACTCCATAACCAACTCGCCAGTCCCCGCATCCTCTATGCTGACACCGTTGACACGCGGAGCATGACGCACATCCTCACGATTATGAAGCGGACGCTGGAGACGCAGCGGCGCGTCATCATCATTGGTATCAGCAAGAGTGGAGGAACGACGGAGACGATCGCGAACTTCGAGGTGCTCGTCGAGCAGCACCGCGCCAATGGGGGTCGCGCGAGCGACGTCTTTGTCATCACGGGTGAGGGTTCCGCGTTCTGGCACCGCGCCCACGAAGAGGGTTTTTGCACGCTGCCCATCCCTGCACAGGTCGGGGGGCGTTACTCCGTCTTGAGCGCCGTCGGGCTCTTCCCCCTCGCGCTCCTCGGCATTGATACTGCGCAATTGCTTGAGGGAGCGCGGGCGATGCGCGATGCGTGCCTGCAAGACCCGCCGGAGAACCCCGCAGCCTTGAGCGCGATGCTCCTCGCCTACCACGCCGCGCACGGGCGCAACATCGCCGACACCTTCCTCTTCGCGACTGATTTCGAGAGCATCGGGAAATGGTATCGGCAGCTCATGGGGGAGAGCATTGGGAAGGAACACAATCGTGAAGGCGAGCAGGTGTGGAATGGCATGACGCCGACGGTGAGCATTGGCTCGACAGACTTGCACAGCATGGCGCAGCTCTACCTCGGGGGGCCCCAGGACAAGTTCACGACGTTCATCACCGTGCAGGACGAGGCCGTAGTGCGCGTCCCAAAGTGGGAACGCTACGACGCGCTCGTCCCTCACATTCAGGGCCGCCCATTGTCGGAGCTCATGGACGCGATTGTGCGTGGGGTGCAGACCGCTTTTGAGAAGTTCGAGCGTCCGTTCTGCACAATTAGTCTTCCCGACCGAAGCGCGTGGAATATTGGTAATCTCCTCCAGTTTAAGATGATGGAGATGATGTACCTTGGCTTCCTCATGCATGTCAACCCGTTCGACCAGCCTGCGGTCGAGCGCTACAAGGTGGAGACGAAGCGCTTGCTTGAGGAGAAGCAGGGATAAGGGACAAAGCAAGGAAAGAGACAAAGATAAGGAAAAAGAGATAAGGAAAAAGGGGAAAGATAAAAGACGAAGATGGGACGGTCAGAACGGAAACAAGAACCTGCTGGCGCAGCCACATTTGTCGTTATCGGCGCCGACCACGCAGGTGTTGCGGCGAAGGAGCGCGTCAAGCGCATCCTTGACGAGCTCGGAGTGCCGTATGAGGATGTTGGGTCCTACGATGCGCACAGCGCTGACGACTACCCCCGCATCGCGCGCAAAGTCGCGCTCGCCGTCGCAAAGACGGGAGTGAAAGGCATCCTCATCTGTGGCTCAGGAACAGGGATGGCGATCGCGGCGAACAAAGTGCCTGGTGTCCGCGCGAGCTTCGCGTTCGACGAGTACAGCGCGAAAATGGCGCGGCACGATAACGACGCGAACATTCTCACGTTGCGCGCGCGTCACTTCCCCCGGGCGCGCCTCCGGCCCATCATCACCACGTGGCTCACAACGCCGTTCAGTGGATTGGCTCGCCACAAGCGTCGCCTCGCGCAACTGCGCGCACTCGAAGAAGCAGCAGCGCGAACACGCGCAAGCCTCCGGCCCGGCGACGCCGCAGACACGCAGGAGGGGCAAGGATGAGTGCACGGACCAGCCCTGTGGTTATCCCGACAGTGTTCGCGACGAAGCCCAGCGAGTTCCACAAGCGCTTCGAACTCGTCACGCAGCTCGCCCGTCAACACCAAGCAGAAGTCCAGATTGATTTCATGGATGGACAGTTCGTGCGGCACTCGTCACCACCCATCTCGAGTGTGCCCGCACTCCCGAGCGAACTCGTGTTCGAAGCGCACCTTATGCTGCGCGAGCCGCGGCACTGCTTGCCGCTCCTCAAAGAGAAGGGTTTTGCGCGCGTGATCGTGCACGTCGAAGCGCATCACGACCGAGAAGACGTGCGCGAAACCGTGTTGCGTGCGCGCGCCCTCAGACTTTCGCCTCTGCTCGCGCTGAACCCGACGACACCGCTCGAGGAGGTGTTGCCATTCACGCGGCTCATCGATGGTGTTCTCTTCTTAGGTGTTGAGCCGGGCGCTGAGCACCAGCACTTCATCACGAGTGTGTACGAGAAAGTTGAACAGCTCCGCGCATTGGACGAGCAGGTATGGATTCAAGTTGATGGGGGCGTGACCCCTGTCGTCGCGAAGCACCTCGCAGCACTTGGGGTGAACGCCGTGAACAGCGGGAGCTATGTCAGCGCGAGCCAAGACCCCGCGCAGCGGCTGGCGCTGCTCGAGCAAGCAATGCGCGTGCCGAGGAAACGAGCCTTGCTTCAGCGGCGAAAGCTCCCCCTGCACGACATCAGGCTCAAGGCGAACACGATTCGGCAACGCGTCGTCACGATGCTCGCGCACGCGCAGTCAGGGCATACGGCGGGCTCGCTCGGCATGGCTGACGTGCTCGCTACGCTCTACTTCCACGTGCTCAAGTACGACCCGGCACGGCCAGAGCACCCCGACAGGGATTATGTTTTCCTCTCGAACGGGCACATCTGCCCCGTATGGTATGCGACGCTCGCCGAAGCAGGGTTCTTCCCCAGTGATGACCTCTTCACGTTCCGCAGAATCAACGCTTCACTCCAGGGCCACCCGCACGTTGGCGCAACTCCCGGTGTTGAGAACAGTGGGGGGCCGCTCGCGCAGGGCTTGTCCCAGGCAGCGGGCGCGGCAAAGGCGTTACGCATCGACGGGAAGCAGAACAGGGTCTTCTGCCTCTGCAGTGATGGGGAGCACGACGAGGGGCAAGCGTGGGAGGCTGCGCTGTTCGCCGCGCACCACAAGCTCGACAACCTCATCTGCATCATGGACAGGAACAACATCCAAATTGATGGCTTCACAGACCACGTGATGAACTTAGAGCCCCTCGCCGCGAAGTACCGCGCGTTCAACTGGAACGTGTACGAGGTGGATGGGCACGACGTCGCCGCACTGCTCCGCACAATTGGTAAAGCAATGCTCCTCAGCGGCAAGCCAACAATGATTATCGCAAAGACTATCCCGGGAAAAGGTGTGCGGGAGTTCGAGGGGAAACCAGAGTGGCACGGGAAACCCCCGAGTGAGGAGCAGGCGGGACGAGCGTTGCGGGAGCTTGAGCGGGAGCGCAAGCGCCTGGAGGGTCACTATGGCGCGTGAGGAGAGCAAGGAAACATTGCGGTCGTTGCGCGACGGCTTCGGCGAGGGCATCGTGCTCGCGGCTCGCGCGAAGCGCGCCGTCGTCGCGCTGAGTGCCGACCTCACCGAGAGTAACCGCCTCACCCGGTTCAAGGAGCTCTTCCCGGAGCGCTTCGTCGAGGTCGGCGTTGCCGAGCAAAACCTCGTCGGGCTCGCCGCCGGCATGGCGCGCGCAGGCAAAATTCCGTTCGCCGCGAGTTTCGCAGCGTTCAGCCCGGGGCGCTCGTGGGACCAGGTGCGCGTCAGTGTTTGCTACAGCAAGCTCAATGTGAAACTCTACGGGGGCCACGCGGGCATCACTGTTGGCGAGGACGGCGCCACCCATCAGGCCCTCGAGGACATCGCGATTACGCGGGTCCTGCCGAATATGACGGTCATTGTTCCGGCTGACGCGACCGAGATGCGGAAAGCAACGCTCGCCGCCGCAGAAATGCAAGGCCCCGTCTATCTCCGTGGCGGGCGCCCGAAAATCCCGTTGGTGACGAAGAGCGAGGACCCGTTCACGATAGGGAAGGCGCGTGTTCTGCGTCACGGCCAAGAGGTCTCAATCGTCGCGTGCGGCCTCATGGTTGGGCACGCGCTCAGGGCGGCAGAAATCCTCAGGAAAGAAGGGGTGCGCGCGGAAGTCATTAACTGCCATACAATCAAGCCGCTCGATACGCGCACGCTTGTGCGCTCGGCGAAGAAGACGGGTTGTGTCGTGACCGCCGAAGAACACCAGGTACTGGGTGGCCTCGGGAGC
>RFKA01000018.1 GCA_003694385.1 Candidatus Woesearchaeota archaeon
CACACCGACCTTCCTCGCCATGAGGAACTGCGAGAGCGCCGCGCGGTGCCTCTGCTTAGCGCGCGCGATGTCCTCGTCTTTCAGCACGAGCCATTGTTCACGTTTGGGGTCGTAGCAGTAGACGGGGAGCTCGTTGTGAATCGTGAGTGCTTTCGGGTGGAACACGCCATCGCCGATGAAGAGGAAGGCTTCAGCATCAACCGTGCCACTCCAGTCCTCAATGCCACACCCGAGGAGCTGGCCTTCATGCGCGCTGTGTTTCGGCCTGAACGTGAACACCTTTTTCCCTGCTGCCTCAAGTACAGCTCGCCAAGCAGCCAGTTGGGAGTGGTATTGGACGGTCGTGAAGAGAATCAGCCTTTCCGGGAGCGCTTCGATAAGATCCTGCGGCAGGTCGATGGGGTGTGTGTAGTGCACCTCGATGAAATGGACGCTCAGCGGGCGACGCCCCGCAGTTGCACGGCTCATGGTGTGAAGAACGAGGAATGGTTTATAACTTATGCGGCGCGTTTTTCTCTTCTTGGCATCCGCCTCGCCGTTCTCGGCTGCTGAGTTCTGCTTCGTGGGTCGCGTTTTGAGTTCTTGCATGGATGTTGTACCTCGGTACTGGTTGAGGAGTTGCTTCCATCATCAGGGAAGACGAGCTCCACTTTCTTCTCGAGCAGCAACGTGACGAGTCAACAGAAATTTTCGCGTGTTGCCCGAGGCGGAAGCGGCGAGCGAGGAAAAATTCTGTGCCGCGCCCGTACTCGCCAGGCAAGATATGTTCTTGTGATGTGTGGTGGCAGACAACGCGCGAGCCGCACGCCGGGGAAGCTCATTCACTCAACTCTATGAAAAGCTCTTTTTCGGGTTCTCGCTTCTCAGCTTTCTTGCCGAGAAAACAGTACTCGTAGAAATCACATTGGCCCGTAGCCCACTTGCAGAGCGGCCCGGGGCGCATCGGGTAATCATTCTCTTCGTTCGTCTGCGTGGCGATATGCACCGCCTCAACCTCTGAACGCGCAGCATCAATCAGTTCCTGCGTGACATCGAGCAGCACCTCCTTTCCGTCTCTCAGAAAGTAGATGCCGACGAGGTCTGGCGTGTGGTACTGCTCTTGGTACATCATCGCGTAGATGCTGAGTTGGAGCTTGTACTCCTCTGTCAGCACAGAACGCCTACTCGTCTTATAATCAAGGATTAGTGTCTTCCCCGCCTCATCATGGATTGCGTCGATGTAGCCGTGGACGCGGTGGAGCTTGCTCTCGAAATGCATCTCGCGCTGCGGCTTCACAGCTGCCCATGCTTCATGGGGGCGCATGAAGCGAAGGAAGTAATTGCTCTTCTCCAGGAAATAACTGAAGTAATTGTTTATCATTTGTTTCGTCTCGTCATAGTATCCTTGGAGACGCTCCTCTGAGAGCTCGAGCTCGGCGAAGTCGTTCGCGGCCGCGCGCCACGCCTCTTTGAAGCGCTCATTCAGCACGACCTTGAGGGTGAAGAAGAAGTTTTTCTCAGGGATATTTGTGACATCAGCGTCGAAAAACTTCTCGAGTGCCGTGTGTACGACTTTTCCACGGATGAGGTGGATGCTCGGTCGCGAGGGGAGCCCTGCGATGTATCGGTAGTAATACTTGCGGGGGCATTGCTTGTAGGTGTTGATGCTGCTCGGGCTCTGGACACGGCCCAAGGTGACTGTCGAGGTTTGTGAGCTTGGAGAACCCATCACGAACAAAACGCGCTGCGGCGTGCTAATAAATTTTGTGTGTCTCTGGGCGCTATATCTGTGGCTTCATGGCATCATCTGCAGGCCATGGCTGCTCTTCGCACCCCCTTCGTGCTCAATTTCAAAACTCTTTCCTCACCATCTCGCCCCTCAGGCCGTGGCGCCATTCTTTCTCGACTCTCACTCCGTACTTCATGAAGTGGTCTTTGAGTACTGTCGTGAACAGGTGATGCTTGTCTTTTGTCAGGATGTCGCTCTTGGTAGCGAGCGCGACGGCGGCGAGCACGGCATCACTCGCATCAGGAATCTCCCTAAGTAGAGATGCATCAATGCTCTGCACGAATGCGCGCTCTCGCTCTCGCTCACCAGGGACGACGGGAATGTCCACGACGATGAGGTCGCCGCGTTTCAGGAACGAGCGGAGCGCATGCTTGACGTTGCCGTGCAAGTGATGGTGGATATGGTCGAGCTCTCCCAAGTTGAAGGAGGTCGTTGCGATGCGCGGGCCGCGCACCTCATCGAGTCGTTGCTGCTCAGCCATGGACACGATGAAGCAAGTATCGAGCAGCAACAGGCCGTTCGCGGCGGCGAGAGGGACATGTCTTAGTTCCCTGAAGAGTTCTTTCACCACCACACAACTCAACCAAGCCCATTAAAAATCTTTTTATATACTTCTCGCTCTGCAGAACGGGATGGGCGAAGAAGTCAATTGGAAGGATTTCAAAGGCGCTATTGAGCGGAACATCCACTTCGCGAAAGGGGATTCCGGGCGCGTCCTCATCGTCGCGGGCGAGGCATTTCTCGGAGCGACGGTGTTCGCTGCCCACGCAGCTTTGCGCGCCGGCGTCGACAGCGTCTACGTACTCGCCCCTGCACAGCTTACGGGACTCTTGAGTGCAACGAACCCCGACCTCGTCGTCCTCCCCCTTCCTCCTCAAAGCCAAGCGGCCGCGATTACAGCGCGAGCGGGACAGGCTGATGTGCTCCTCATCGGGCCTGGCTTCGGCGTGGGGCCCGAGCAGAAAAAACTCCTCGCCCAAGTTCTCCCAGGCCTGAAGACGAAGCTCGTCATTGATGCTGACGCAACGAAGCAAGCCCCCCTTGCTGCGCTGAAGGGTGCGCTCATCCTTGCGAACGCAAGCGAGTACGAGGCGCTCGGCGAGCCAGCACCTGGCGAGAACGTGCTCGTCGTGAAAGGCCCTGTCGACCTCATCATCTCGAAAAATCATCGCCGCGAAGTTCCAGGCGGGCATCCGCGAGCAACGGTGAACGGCACCGGGGACGTGCTCGCAGGCCTGGCTGCGGGTCTCTTCGCGCAAATGGATGACTGTTTTCTCACTGCCCAAGCCGCATCCTACCTCCTCAAGCAAGCCGCCGAAACGGTGGGTGGCGCTCTCCACTATGGATGGTTAGCGAGTGACCTCCTCGATCAGATCCCAAAAACACTGTACGAGTATCGCCTCTTCAGGACGACAAAACACCAGCCAACGGCGATGAAGCGAGCGATAAAGCGCGGTCGCTCCCTCTGGACCTGGCGCAGTGAGAAAACCAGCACGAAGACCGTGCGAGGCGAAAAGCAGAAGAAGGGGCCACGCACCCCCGCAGATTCATGACCTTCCTTTACGAGCGCTGCATCCGCCCAGCGCTCTTCTTGTTCTCGCCCGACCGGGTCCACCTCATGGCTCTTCGTATTGGGAAACTCTTCTCATTCCCACCCTTTGCGTGGCTGTTCAGGCTTATCTACCACTATGAGCACCCCGCGCTCAAGCAGGAACTTCTCGGGCTGACCTTCTCCAACCCTATCGGCTTATCTGCAGGGTTTGATAAGGATGGCGAGATACCCTCTGCGATCCGTGCCGTCGGTTTCGGCTTCGAAGAAGTGGGGAGCGTCACTGCCGAGCCATACGCTGGGAACACGCCGCCATGGGCGACGAGGCTCGTGCAGGATGAGGGCCTTATCGTGAACTACGGCCTGAAGAATAAGGGTGCTGCCGCGCTCCGTAAGCGCCTGCGGCGCCCGTACCCGCTTGTTCTCGGCGTCAGTGTCGCGAAGACGAATAAGCGCTTCGCGAGTGAGCGCGAGATGATTGATGACTGGACGAGAGGCATTGCGGCAGTGCAGGGCTGTGGCGACTACCTGACCATCAACCTGAGCTGCCCGAACACACACGACCCCTGTACGTTCCAGGATCCGCGTCTCCTCGAGAAGCTCCTCGCTGCAGTCGCGAAGCTTCACATCCAGGAGCCCGTCTTTCTGAAGGTCGGGCCTGATAATGATGAGCAGACCATTAAGCGTATTATCGCTGTCGCAAAGCGGCACTCGTACGTCAAGGGGTTCATCATCAGCAACCTTGCTAAAGACCGGTCAAAGCTCTCTTTGAAGACTCCCAAGAGCGTGTTCGCGCATCGACCGGGGGGTGTGAGTGGTCCCGTGATGAAGTCGCGTGCCCTCACGACGCTGAGGCTCTTCCGGAAGCACAGTCACGGGCGCTTTATCTTCATTGGCTGCGGCGGCATTTCCTCGGCGGAGGATGCGTACGAGTATATCGAGGCGGGGGCTTCGCTTGTGCAGCTTATCACCGGAATGATCTTTCATGGGCCGGGGCTAATCAAGGAGATCAAGAAGGGTCTCGTACGCCTCCTCGAGCGAGATGGCCTATCACATATCTCTGAGGTAGTCAGAAAAGAAAAAAAGAGTACAATGCCTTGAACTTTAACACACAAGCATGATGGGCAACGCCGCTTTTTTTATAGTTTTCTACCCGAAGTTGAGCTCCTCATCAAGGTTATCGAGATCCCCAAAGTCAAGCTCTTGCTCGAGGTTATCGAGGTCTCCTAGGTTCTGATCAACAGTTTCCACGGGCACGTCCTCTGGCGCGGCGGCGGGAGCGGTCTCCTGCGCTGCGGGGGCCGTTTCCGTCGTTGGTGTTTCCGTCGTCGGGGTTGGCTCTGTTTGTTGTACTGGAGCGGCCTTTGAGCAGGCCGTGAGGATGAGCACGCCTATAATGCAGATTGCGAGTAATTTCATAGTTGGTCACCTGAAAATATTATTTAAAAAAGTTTCGCGAGACAACTCTAGGAGCTCGAGCTGTTTGTTTCTTCTCCTGTTTCGTCATCTTCTGTGTCGTCGTTGTGCGTGGAGTCGTCTGTTGAGTTGTCGTCAGCGTCATCTTCCATTTCGTTTTCTGTTTCGTTGTCGCCCATGGCTCCGTCGTCTGGCAAATTATCTTCGTCCATAGCCTCTTCTGTGCCATCGTCTTCGTTGTTCGTTGAACTGTTATGAGCGTCGTCTTCCGTTTCGTTTTCTGTTTCGTTGTCGCTCATGGTTCCGTCGTCTGCAAAGTTTTTATCGGCTTCGCCTTCCATTTCGTTTTCTGTTTCGTCTTCTGTTTCATCAGACGTCTCAGCTGTATCGTCGCTGGCGTCGTCTGCTTCATGGTCTGCCTCATTGATGATGGACAGGTCGTCATTGTTCGCCGCCTTAATCAACCGGACCGCCTTGCGGAGCTTCCCTCGCGCCTCTTTCAAAATTCTCGCTGCCTTCTTCAGGTGCTCATTTGCGGCCCTGATGGGTTGCTCTTCGCCGTTCTCTCTGGCATCCTTATACGCTTGGATCGCGAGTTCCCATTCGGCTTTCGCTTCTTCGACGAGCGCATTGAACGCGTCAACTGCTTCTTGGATGTCGGCGTCGTCAAGCTCCGCGGCAGCGTTGTCAAGACGCTCTCCAAGCTTCTCTGTCTGGCGGATGAGCTTGCGGACGCGCTTGCTCACGCTCATACCGATGCCGTACTTCATGGCTCGCTTCGCGTCTCTCCAGGCTTCACGGATTGTCGCAGCAGCATCTCTAATCTCTTCGGGCGTCGCGTCTTCGCTCAACCCCTCGATGAGCTCTTTTGCTGCTTCAACCTCTGCGGTGCTCTCCTCAATGTCACTCAGGATGGCTGCTTTCACGTCTTCTTCGAGCTCGCTTTCCTCTACGCGGGCAGCCGTGCGGGTGAGTGCTTCGAGCACCATGTCCGCGCTCTTTAACAGGAACTCCGGTGCTTGTTTCTTGATGCGCTCCCTCACCGCCTGACACTCCGCACTATCGTCTTCCGCGCAAGCCCTGAACCGAACCCTCTGCTCGGCGATTACGTCTCTGCGCTCTTTGTAGCGCCTTCGAGCCTCCTCGTAGCGCTTTTTGGCCGCCTCATAGTCGTGCTTAGCTTGTTTGAGCCGCATGCGTGCTCGTTCCCGTAAGCCTTCTTTGTCTATGCGCTCTCTGAGCCGCTCCCGAGCTTCTCCTCCGCCTGCGAGGACGACTCTCGTCCTCTCTCTCGCTTCTCCACCTCTCATTCGTTGCTCGATGCGCACTTTGTTACCATCTGCATCAATAATTCGTTCTCTGATGCGCACTTCTTGCTTGCCACTGTTATCGTCACTGTTGTCATCTTCGCTCGCGATTGTTGCGGGAACTATGCTCAGTACTAGCAGGCCAATAATCAGCAAACTCATGAATCGTTTCATTTTTTCATCCTCCGGCGCACGCGGCATCGCATGTGCACCACAGCACCGTTCAGCACAGTTCTTTATAAACATACTTTGTTTTTACTCAAAAAAA
>RFKA01000119.1 GCA_003694385.1 Candidatus Woesearchaeota archaeon
CCGATTGTGCAGGCCGCGCTCGGCCTCTACCCGCTCGACGCGCCAAATGTAGAACTCAGGAATGACAGCCAGGATTACGACCGTTCGTGCACGAAGACCGTTGACGAGACACTCAAACAGGTCAAGGCGCACGCGCGTGACATCGTCGCCATTGGCGAGGTCGGCATGGACCTGAAGTACAGCGATGACGAGCAGCACCAGCTCGCGAACTTCATGAAGTTTGTGCGCCTCGCGAACCAGCTCAAGAAGCCACTCATCATTCATTCACGGAAGGCCGAGAAGCACGTGCTCGACTTGCTCGAGGACGCGAAGGTAAACAATGCAGTCCTCCACTGCTTCAGTGGTGGCCGGAAGCTCATCAAGCGCGCCGTCGAACTCGGCCTGCGCCTCACGGTGACGAGTAACGCGAACCGCCTTCAACACTTCCAGATGCTCGCGCGCGACGTGCCGCTCGGCCAGCTCCTCACCGAGACGGACGCTCCGTACTTGAGCCCCGTGCGCGGCGAGCGAAACGAGCCGCAGAACGTGCGCGTCGCTGTCGAGACAATCGCGAAAATGAAGGGCTTGAATGCCGACGAGGTCGCCCGGAATATCTTTCTGAATTACACGCGCACGTTTCCTCGGTAGTGGCCGTTCCATGGCGCATCGAGGTGAAAATGGTCGCTCGCCGCGACGACGCGCGCGTAGAGTGCCGGGTTGCGGAGGTCGAACTGGCGGATTGCGTCCTTCACCCGTAACCCCCGGGTTTGTGAACGGGCGAACGCTTCAAGCTCCTGCTGGGGGAGCTTCCCCGTACCGAGCGTCACGACGTGCAAGCCGACATCCTCCCTTCCGATTGTGTAGCGGAGATGCACGCGTGCATACTCTGCGAGCCCCTCATCAATGATGCGGCAGGCAAGGTAGCGCGCGAGGTAGCTCCCCGTCGGGCCGGGCTTGCTCGGGTCTTCGCCGCTTAGCGAGTCCTCGTTGCAGCCGTGTGTCGCGAAGCCATCACGGTAGGCTTTCGCGTGTCTGCTCCCGCTATCCGTGCGCCAGCCGCCTGTATGCCACGCTCCAAGGCCATTGATGACGACGTGTCTTGGCGCCCCATAGGGTTGTGTTTCTTCGTTGATAATCGTTGCTATTGTTTCGCGAAGCTCTGCAAGCGCGAGTTCCTCTGCATGTTCTGCAGCAACGATAACGCTCTCGATACTTACTGGCTTGGCTCCACGGTAGAGGGTGTCTACTTGTACTTTCCCATCTGCTTTGAGGCCGGGCACTGCTCCCGCGAGGAAGAGTTCGTCGATGCGGTTGCGTATGCGCAACGCGAGGTAACGCTCAAGTGGTTCTCGTGTCGGACTCGCTGTTGTGGCGACGCCGATACAGTGCCCGCTATCTCCTGCTTCACCGTTCTGGGAGAGCGTCGCTTCTTGGGGAGTCCACTCGAATTCAATCATGGGCTCTTCATCGTAGAACGCTGCGTGGTACGCGCGCACAGCTTCTGCCGCGGCGCGAGCAACCTCTGCTGTGCGGACATGCTCGCTGACTTCTCCCCCAATGCGGATGAGTGGCTTGCCGTCACGATAACGCCCCGTAACATCAAGGTCGAAGCGGGCGTCCGCATCATGGGTGAGGAGGACTTGCCCAACGAGGTGAGCGATGTTGGCGTCGTGCTCGTCCGGCTTTCCCCTTCTTCCTGCCTCAAAGCTGTGCGGAACGAGTTCCATGCATGCCTCGCCAGAAGAAGACCCTTTAAGAATATATCTGAAAAAATTATTCAAATAGGAATTTCCTGTCAAGAATTCTTCTCACCCCCTCTTCGCCGGCTCCCTGTCTTGCCCACTCCCCGAAAATTTATATACCTGGAGGTATGCAGGGAGTCGATGGTTGAGCTTCGCATCGATACCACAAGGGATTCTCCCGACCAGATCCGGAAAGTCATCCGCTACTTACAAAGCGTTGTAGGTGATGCGCCACCGGGCGCGAGCGAGGCCTCCAACGCCGCACCCGAAGTTCATGAGGGCATGTTCAATATCTTCAGCGATGCCGCCTCCACGAGCGAACCATCGAAGGACAACAAAGCTGAGGACTCTAATGAGGGCGCGTACATCGAGGTCGTCGAGTACTAAATCTCGAAGATGAACCCTCGCCGCCCAACATTGATGACGCGCGTCTTACCGATGCGCTCCTCAAGCCCTTCTGCCTCGTGCACGTGACCACAGAACGCGATGTCGGGCTGGAGCTCCTCAATCGCCCGGCGCACGCCCGGGCTCGGGGCGAGGAAGCGCGTCATCTTCTCCGCGGACGTGCCACTGGGATGCACGTGCGTCACCATGATTTTCTTACTGAGATAGCTAATGTGCTCGTGCGCTTTCCGGAGCGTCGCGGCAATCTCGTCCTCGTCGAGCGCCTCGAAACCAATGTTCGCCTTTCCACAACCAAAGATGCCGATGTCCTCGTACCGAACGCTGTAGCCGTGCAAGTTCTTCGCCTTGTACTCATGCGCGAGCACGCTGGCCGTCGCGTGACTATCATGATTACCTGGGACGAACAATACTTTCTGCTTGCGCTTGAGGAACGGCTGCATAATGCCCTTTGGCTCTTCATCAAAGAAGGTGAGGTCGCCGCACATGATGACGAGCTCCACTCCTTCTTGCTCGGCACGCTTCGCGAGCCGCTCCGCAAGCGAACGGTCGCCGTGCAAGTCGCTGCAGCTCATTATGCGCATAGGTTTCACCGGGAGATAATCTCCACTTCATCGAGGTCGAGCCGCACGATGGTGCTCGGGCGACCGAGGAGTGGGCCATCATCGATGACGAGCGCCACCTGCCGCTCAATTCTTGGAGGGAGGTCCGCAAGAGAAGTCATGTGGGGCTCTCCTGAACGGTTCACGCTCGTCGTGACGACGGGGAACCCGAGGTCAGCAACGATTGCCGAGAACCAGTTATGAGGGATGCGCACGCCAATCGTCCCAATGCCTGTCGTGACGGCCGCGAGTTCAGGCTTCTTGAGTTTGAGGATGAGTGTGAAGGGCCCGGGGAGCCGCGCGAGCCACTCCTCGCCTTCGTCGGGAATGATGCAGTGCTCGCGTATCCACTCCTTGCTTGGCGCAATGATACTGAATGGGCGCTCGTCGCGCTCCTTTATCTCCCGAATCTTCTTCACGAGCACGTCGTTCGTCGCGTCACAGCCGAGCCCATAGATCGTGTCTGTCGGGTAGATGAAGACGTTCTCGCAGAGCAGGTCCTGGAGGTTCTCGTCCTCGAGAAGATTCTCTTTCGTGCACCGCATAGGAGAGGCGAAAAAAGAACTGGTTAAAAAGATTATGTGCGACTGTGCTCACGAGGACTTCTCTGTCGAGACCACTGCTTGCTTGGTGAGGGATATGTGCGGGCGTATCTCCTTATGCGGCCGAGCGACTCGTGACGCTGCGGCTGCGCACGCTTTGGCGCCAGCAGTACTCATCTATCATTCCGATGAGCTTGGCGTATTCTGTCCAGTCCATGTATTCTCGCTTCCAGAACACGTCACCACCCCCTGAGGAACGTCCTCATCTCGTCTTCTTCGTCGATGATGCCGTGTTCGGCGAGCACCCTGCTGACATTCTCGGCGTAAATGTCTCGTTCCCGGTAGGCTGCTTGCGTCATCGTCCCACCTCAAAGCCACGCGTCGCTGTGCTGTAAGTCAAACGATGCGGTAGCGCTCATCGTCAGCTTTTTCATTTGTTGGAAAAAGAGTTCCTTGACAAAGTCGGGATTGGTGTGGTTCATGGGCATTCACCTCAAGAATGGTTGGGCTGGCGTTGCTTAAAAGCGCGTCGCGCGCGTGTCCAGTGCACCCCTTGTTTCTCGTCGAGAATAGTGGTTGTCCAGTGGGTGGAGAGGCGCTCTCGGCGCCCTAGAGCTTACGGAAAAGAATGGAAGTGCTTACTTGATGAGGCTCATGATGCGGCCGATACTCTTGCCGTCATAGCCTGCTTCGTTGAGTCCTCTTGCTCCTTTCTCGAGAATAATTTTCTTAATTGTCGTGGCGAAGGGTCTGAGTTCTTCGTCTCTGAAGAGTGCGCCCCAGTTGTACTCCGGCACTTTGCCTTTGTTGCTCTTCGCGAGTTCTGCTATGAGGGCCTTCTTGAATTTTGTCTGGCTCGGTTTGCCGCTCTCGCTGGGGCCGAAGGTTGCAATTATGCGTGGCCCCCTGTAGAAGCACACTGTCCTGAAACTGAAGCCAATCTTTGTTCCATAGGTATTGATGCGCTCTTTTGGCGGCTTCTTTATGTCGTGCCTGTCGCCATGGCTTCCGACGGTGAAGAGCGTGATGTGTGGGTCCGTGAAGCTGAAGTGGCGTTCATCAACACCTGCGGACGTGAGCAACGTGTGAATGTGCTGCCTAATGAGCTCGACTTCGCGTGATGCCACGCTTGCCCAGACGACGTGTGACTCTGCAGGTGTGCCTCCATCCCATCCGACACCAGTGACAATACATTCCCCCCTGAAAAGCGTTTGGAGATGCTGGTAGGCTTCTTTATGCTCTTTGAGGAAGTGAATGATGTGCTTGAAGAGGCCGCGGTTTGTGTGAAACGCTCCGGGATGGAAGACGCCGAGCGTCACGTGGAACTCTGCCTTCGCTGAAATCTTGCTCGTGAGTTCTTTGTTCAGTCCGAGCTTATCGTCCTTCGCGGCGACGCGGAAAATGAGCTGCTGAAGAAGGTCGGCTTCCCTCTGGGGGACGGGTATGCCGAGGAGGTACGCGCCATCGCCGAACATAAGCTTTGTTGAGGGGGTGGGGTTTATAATTCTTTAGAATTCAGTCAGTTTCGTTGTGGTTTTTCGGTGCACGATGGTGGTGTTCCCTCCCTCACCGGTCTGGCGCTCGAGCGTGACGAAGTTCCCCTCGTCGAGCGCCGCAATCTTGCGCTGGAAGGTCTTGTATGAGACCTCGCCGCCCGCTTTCTTGTAGAGCTTGTAGAGGTCCCCAATCTTCTTTCCGCTATGGGCTTTTACGATGTCATAGATTGCGCGCTCGTCTTCTTTGAGGTCCTGGCTGTTCTTGATGGTGAACTCATCCATGCCCGCAATGGCCTGCTTGACGTGGTCGAGAGTAATTTTCTTGCTCGCCACTGCTTCCGCTTTCGCCGCCGCCTCGCGCATAAGAAAGAGCCCTGTGCGAATGTCTTTTGCAGCCGTTGCTCGTTGCGCGACGAGGCTGAACGCCTCGGTATCCCAGACGCCCGGCGGGAATGCGTAGTCCCGTCGCTGCCTGAGGATCTCGAGCGTCTGGCTCCCCGTGTACTCCTTGAACGCGAGCAACTCGGGGGTGAGGCGGCTCTTGATGCGCTCGTCGAGCTCCGCGAGCCAGCTCTTGTAGTTCGTGATGAGGATGATGCTTTTCTTCAGTAGTTCTTGGATGAGGCTGTAGAGGAAGTCGAACTCGGCAGCTTTATCGATCTCGTCGAAGACGATGACTGCCGCTTTCTTATTGATGATGCTTGCCACGACCTTGAGGAGCTCGCTTGTATTCTTGTTCTGCGTGAACTTGAAGCCGAGCTGGTCGCACATCTCAAGGTAGACTTTGTAGCTCGTGTCCGTCTGCCAGCAGTTGATGTAGATAGCGTATGCTTCGTCGTGCTCTTCCTCGAGCTCCTTGAGCACGTGGCGCACCGCTGCCGTCTTACCGATGCCTGGTGGCCCGTGGATGAAGATATTCCTCCCGTTGCGTCCTTGCAGCAGTGGCGCGATGGCGCGTGCAATAGCCTCTTGTTCTCGCTCCCTGAACGGGAGGAGTTTCGGGAGGAACTCGTAGTCGAGTGCATTCTCGTTCCTGATGAGGCTCTCGCCCTCTTTCAGGACATCGTCGAACAGACCCATGGCTACCGTTGGGGTGGGCTTGTTTATATGTGTGATGGGCATCCGAGATGCCTACGGAGCTCTGCGAGGAGTTCTTCCCTGCTGCGGGAGAAACCGAGGAATTTATGCGTGTGTATAGGAATGGTTCCGCGCTTCAGGAGCTTTTTGCGCTCTCGTTTTGATTTTTCTTGTTTCGAGACTTGGAAATAGAACGTTTTCCCGTTATACTCTGCAACGACGTCCGCTTTGCGTGGCCCGCCGTCTTCTTCGGGGGTTGCGAGGCGCGCCTTTACTCCAGGAATGCGGTTCAAGAGTGCGCAGATGTAGCGTTCGTCGTGGTTGTGCATGTGTTGTCTCTCTTTGTAGCTCTATTAAATACTTTTGTTGAGAGCTTGGCTCTTTCAAACTTCCCAATCTCTTCAACCTCCACGGCAACCTCTCGGAGCATTTTCCCCGCCTTGAAGCGTTCTTGCTCTCCAAACCTTTAAATCTCGTCACAGTCTGCTTATTGTTATGCGCTACGCAGATCTCGTCTCACTCTACCTTGATTTAGAGGCGACGACGAAACGGCTCGAGAAGACGCACTTGCTCGCGCGCTTCCTCAAGGAGCGCTTCTCGAAGAACGGCTCGCGGGAAGAGCTCTCGGCGACGCTTCAGCTTCTCCAGGGGCGCTTGTTTCCCCCGTGGGACAAGCGTACGCTCGGCATGAGCAGCAACCTCGTCGTGAAGGCCATCGCGGCCGCCGCTGGCACGACTGAGGAGCACGTTAAGGAGGAGTGGAAGCAGCTCGGTGACCTCGGCAAGGTCGCCGTCGCGCTTGTCGCGAAGAAGAAACAGGCAACATTGTTCTCGCGCGAGCTCTCCGTGCTTGACGTTGTCACGACGCTCCGGAAGCTGCCGGGCATTGAAGGGGAGCGCAGTGTTGAAACGAAGGTGAAGCTCGTCGCTTCCCTGCTCACGAGCGCGACCGGTGAGGAGCCGCGTTTCATCCTCCGCACGGTGCTCGAGGAGCTCCGCGTCGGTATCGCCGAGGGAACGATGCGCGACGCTCTTTGCTGGGCCTTCCTTAACCCACAAATAACCTACGATATGGAAAATAATGATATTGTCTTCACGAGCGAAGCAGGCAGGGCCGCGTACAACGAACTCATTACTGCCGTCCAAGACGCCTACGACCTCACGAGCGACTTCGGCGTCGTCGCGGATGTGGCGCGCACGAAAGGTGTCGCTGGTCTGCGCGCCATAACGCTCGAGCTCGGCAAACCCCTGCGCGTCATGCTCGCTCAGCGAGAATCAACTGTTGCCGCGGCAATGGATCGGGTTGGGCGCCCCGCAGCGCTCGAATACAAATACGATGGCTTCCGCATGCAAATACACAAGCAAGGCTCGCAAATAACGATTTTTACTCGTCGCCTTGAGAACGTCACGAAGCAGTTTCCCGACGTCGTCGCCTCCGTTAAGAAGCACATCAAGGCCCGAGAGTGCCTGATCGACTGTGAGGCCGTCGGCTACGACCCCGCGTCAGGGCGCTATAAGCCTTTCCAGTATATCAGCCAGCGTATACGGCGCAAGTATGATATTGCGAAGATGGCGGAGGAACTGCCCGTCGAGCTCAACGTCTTTGACATCCTCTATGTTGATGGTGAGACGCTCCTGAAGACGCCCTTCAAGGAGCGGCGGGCGCGCCTACGGGAGGTGCTTCCGCGCGACGTGCCGAGAAAGGTACGCCTTAGTGCTTACCTCGAGACGAGCGACGACAAGGCAGGGGAGGCATTCTATAAGGACAGCCTCGCCGCGGGGCATGAAGGAGTCATGGTCAAGGCGCTCAGCGCCCCGTACAGGCCCGGCTCGCGCGTTGGCACCTGGGTGAAGGTCAAACCCGTTATGGATACCTTCGATCTCGTCATTGTTGCGGCAGAATGGGGTGAGGGGAAGCGCTCGGGATGGCTCACGAGCTTCACGCTCGCATGCCAGGATGACGATGGCGCTTTCGTCACGATTGGCCGCGTCGGCACTGGCTTAAAAGAGCTCGAGCAGGAAGGCGGCGTCACGTTCCGTGAGCTTACCGAGCGGCTCAAGCCGCACATCACTGCGGAGCACGGCCGTGACGTAGCCCTTGCCCCTGCAGTCGTGCTTGAGGTGGCTTTCGAGGAGATTCAGCAGAGCCCGAGCTATGAGTCGGGCTACGCCCTAAGGTTCCCCCGCGTCATCCGCGTCCGCGACGACCGTTCGCCAGAAGATGTCACGTCAATTGAGGAAGTCCGCCTCGCGTTTGAGCAGCAGCGGCGTGGATAGTCTTCTCTGCCTGAACGTTCTTTCCGTAATCTTCTCGATCTCCCCTTTCCGTAATTCTTTGTTCGCGTAGATAAGTTCCCTTTTTTCCCGCCTGGTACACCCAACCCCCTCATTTCTTGTGGAAATCCATTGTTTCATTTTTGGAACAATGTTCCAAAATCGATATATTTATTAATATCTCTCTTTCTGGC
>RFKA01000120.1 GCA_003694385.1 Candidatus Woesearchaeota archaeon
CCCTGCTCGAGCGTCTCGAACTGGCTGATGCGGCAGCCGACGCAGTGGATACCGTACTGGAGCAGTGTTTCCGCGGCACTCGGGTATTGGCGGACGATGTCAACAATCTTCATGTCGCGCGTGATGGGTGGTTCCATGAAGTCCCGCGACAGCCCAAGGTTTAAATGTGTTGTGCAAGACTTTGGAGACTTGCTTTAGGACGGTTTTGCGGGCTCTATTCGAACGTGTAGCCTTTCGGTACGACGACGATACCCCCTGCGGAGATGTGGAACCCGCGGGCACGGTCAGCTTCGCGGTCAACACCGACAGTGACTCCGCTCGGGACGCGCACACCTTTATCGATGATGGCCCGCCGCACGACCGCGCCAGGCTCGAGCACATTATACCCTTGAAGCACTGCTTCTTCAATGAATGCATCGTCTGAGCGAACACCATAACCGAGCACTGAGTGCCGCACAAGGCCCTTGCTAATGATGACTCCTGGCGCAAGGAGGGAATTATCACTCTCGCCGCCACGCACGACCTTCGCTGGCTGGGACTCTGGCACGTAGGTGCGTACCTGCCATCGTGGGATGTACAGGTTGAGTGGTGGCGTGACATCCGTGAGCTCCATGTTTGCAGCGAAGAATTGGTCAATAGTACCGACGTCGCGCCAGTACCCCTGCTGCGTCTGGGGCTGTCCTTCTGGGACCTCATTCGTTGAGAAATCATAGGCGTACACAGGGAGCCCGCGTTCGATGAGTGAGGGGATAATATCGTAGCCAAAGTCATTTGTCGTGTAGCGGCGGCGGTCCCGAGCAACATCTTCCTTTGTACCCCGCTCTTTCTCAGCATCAATGATGAGCTCCTCGAGGAGCGCGTCCGTGCGAAACGCGTAGTTTCCCATTGATGCAAAGACCATGCCTGGCTTCCCCGGTATCTCCGTGGGATTGGGCACCTTCTCTTCGAAGCCCACGACGCGACCATCCTTATCGACGACGAGCACGCCGAGCTCGTTCGCCGCGAGCTCAACCGGGACGGGCAGCGCGGCAATGGTGAGGGCTGCACCCGCGTCGCAATGGTGCCTGTTCATCTGTGAGATATCCATAAGGTACACGTGGTCGGCACCGAATACATTGACAAGGTCTGGCTCTTCTCGCACGATGCGGCGAATGTTCTGCGTGATCGCGTCAGCGGTCCCCGCGTACCATCCCCCGTTTGCTCCCTGCGCCGCTGCTCGTTGCTTGAGGTAGCGGTCGGTGCTCGCGCCGTACTTCGGCTCCCACCCGAGGCGGAGGTGCTCTGAGAGTGAGTCTGGCTCGTACTGCGTGAGCACGGTTATCTTATTGAGGCGGCTGTGGGAGAGGTTGCTGAGAACAAAGTCGACGAGGCGATACATGCCACCGAAGACAACCGCTGGCTTCGCCCTGCTCTTTGTAAGGCTCTTGAGCCGCGACCCTTTGCCGCCTGCGAGCACGAAAGCCATCTCGTTCAGTACCATTGTGTCTCACGAATGAAGAGCCATTTAAGAACTTGTCGGGGGTTTACTATTCAACAGTGAAGTAAAAGTGATTTCTTCTTGTTTCCTGCTCGCTTATGCCATGCCGAAGATGAACAACAGTCCCGTGAAGGCCATTGCTGCGCCAGCATAGTTGAGGACGCGTACAGCGTTGTAACGCCGGGCAACAAGCGCGGTGCACACGCCCGCGACGTGCAAGAATGCGGTCGTTATGGTGAAGCCGAGCGCGTACAGCGCCGGGGAAGCGATGAGGGGCAACTCGGTGCCGTGCGCGTGGCCGTGGAGGAACGCGAACACGCCAACACTGAGCATCATCCAGACTGGCTTGAGGCGCACCGACAACGCGATAGCGATGCCGAAGAACAGGACGGAGACAGCGACGCCCGTCTCGACGAACGGCACGGAGAGCCCGAGGATCGCCGCGACGCCACCGAGAAGCATCGCGCCAACGAAGACCGCGGGGAGACGCCACCATTGCTCGTCGAGCTGCACGCTCATGACGCCGACAGCGACCATGGCGAGGAGGTGGTCAAGGCCAAAGGGGTGCGTCAGGCCACTCGAGAGGCCTGCGCCGCCAATGAGGTGTGCGTGCACGGCGGGAATTGCCAAGAGCGCAGCAGGGAATAATGACGGAAGCTTCTTCATTAGTCGCGCTAAAGGAAGAATGATTTTAAAAATGTTTTCTGCTCAGTTGAGGCAGAACTTTTTCAGGATGTCCTCGAGCAGGCACCACCCCGTGAGCCCCGACTGGAACATATTGACGCCGATGAAGAGCGTGAAGAGCAGCCACCAGCGCGAATGCGCATAGGTGAGGACCGCGCTCGCCACAATCATCATCCCCACAATGAGCCGGAAAGCAGTGTTGCGTCTCATCGTGACCTCCACTTGGCGACTGCAATGACCAAGATCACGATGAGGAGCAGCGTGACGCCGAGCCAGAGCCGAATATTCGGTGCCTTGCCCGTCACGCTCACTGTTGCTTCGCGGCTGTACGTGTAGATATTATCGTCACCCTTATTACTGTCGCCTTTCGCCCTGACGAGGAGCGTGAAGCTATGCTCTTTCACCGCCGCGGACGACTCTGCCTCGAGCGGGAACACCGCGGTTGCCTCTTCACCGGGCGCGAGCGTCCCGACGAAGTCAGAGCGCGCGTCGAGCGCGAAGGGCTGGCTGCTCGCTTTGAGGAGGCGCGCATCAACATTCTCAGCAGTCTCAGAACCTATGTTCTTGAGCGTCACCCTGAGTTCGCCGCTACTTCCAGCGAGGAGTTCCCCCTCGCTCTTCGTCACGACAATGACGGGCTTCTCGCGGACGAGCACGGGGAACGTGATCGTCTTAGCGTAACGGTTATCATCAACATCGCGGTAGTTCAGGTGCGCTGTGAACGTGTAGACTCCCGGCGGGGTATCCTCTGCGACGCTGAAATACGTCGTGAGCGCTTGCTCTTCACCAGCGGCGAGGTAGCCCGCCCAAACGCGGTTGTTGTTCGCATAGGGCGCGCTGAAGCCGTCGGGGAGCGTGAGTGTGTACTCGACACTCTTCGCGTCCTTCCTCCCTGAGTTCTCAAGCGCGGTTTCGAGGACGACGTAATTGTCTCCCGGCCGCACCTCGCTCGGCGTCGTCACGATGTTCGCGACATTGATGATGATGCCTTCTTTCGTGACGCTCAGGGTGAAGTACTCAACCATTGGTGACTCGACGGGCCTGCCATCCTTGAAGTACTGGAAGCGCAGCTTGAACTGGTACGTACCGACGGGCGCGTCATCATGCACTTTGATGCGGTAGTTCTTGCTCCAGGCCTGGTCAATGAAGAGGTGCCCCGCAGCCCCTATCCCGTCGAGAATGGTTACCTTTTCTCGCGTGACGGTGTCGCCGGGCTCGAGCGTCGCCACGACGCTGTACGAGCCATCGTTCGCTTTGATGTACGTGCTCTCACCAGACTCGTGGAACGTCACGGTAAGGGTGACCTCGTCACCCGCTGCGATAACGCTCGGGTCCGTGCTGACCCCGTCGAGCGTGATAGCTGCGAGCGCACTCTGCGCACTGAGCGTGACGAGAGCGATGAGCAGCACCCCAAAGAATCCTTGCTTGTTCTTGTTCATTGTTTCCTCCCTCCATCAGTAATGTAGAGTAGCGTCGGCGTCACGAAGACGCTGACGATGAGCGTGATGATGATGCCGAGGGCGAGAATGATACCGAGGTTCTTCATTGCGGGGAGCACGCCGAAGAGGAGGGCGAGGAAGCCGGCACTCGTCGTGAAGCTGCTACCCGTGAAGGCGAGGAGCAGCTCTTGTTGCATAAGGCTGAGGGCTTGTGTGCGTGCGTGCTTCTCTCGCAGCTCTTTGTACCTGTGGACGGCGTGGATGCCGTAGCTGATGCCTAAAGCCATGATCATGGCGGCCGCGACCATTGAGACGACAGTGATGGTGATGCCGAGGTAGCCGGTGAGGCCGAGCGTCCAGACGAGTGCGAAGACGATGACGGAGAGCGCCTGCCACACCGACCGCCCGTTGCCCCGATAGTAGAGGAAGAGGAAGGCGAGCATGAAGAGGAAGCTGTAGAGCGTAATCTTCATGAAGTCACTGATGATGAGCTCGAACGTCGCCTTGTCTACGGCATTGAAGCCCGTGAGCGTCACCGTCACGCCCGGGTTCTTGTCTTCGAGCGAGGCAACATCCTCTTTGATTGCATTAATCGTTTCGCGAATGATGGCTGCACTCGCGCCCGTATCGCTCCGCACGTGCAGAAGCGCGACGCCGCGCGTCTCATCAATGAATGGTTCTGCCCGTGGCTCTTGCGCGAGCAGTGCTTTCACTGCCTCGAGGTCGTCCGGGATGATATTGTTGTTCTTGCTCTTGACGACGTCGGCGAGCGTCTGGACCTCGAGGATGTGGTCGCGCAGCACAAGTTTCTGCGCAAGGAGGTCTTCATAGGTGAGCACGCTCGGGTGACGGAGGTCGGCGACCGTCGTTCCTGACGGCCTGAGCACGAGGTACACCATGTCTGCTCCGTACTGGCTCCGCATCGCGTTCATCGTTTGCACGACGCCCACGTCCTGTGGGAGGAC
>RFKA01000019.1 GCA_003694385.1 Candidatus Woesearchaeota archaeon
GACCCGAGTATCTTCGTTGGTGAAGGCGGCGACGCAGTCTGTGAAGAGAATCCTGCACTCAACGCGGCTGCACAAGGCGACAACTTGCGCCTCATCAATGGTGAGTACTCAGCAGCGAACGAAGGCTGTAGCGTGAACACCGGCATCGCGTTCGACGGAACGAACCTGCTCGTGCCGTGCTGGTACACGAACGTCATTGACGTGCTGAGCCCGGCTGACGGCAGCCTGCAAGGAACGGTGACTGTTCCCGGCTATAACGGTCTTAACGCGAACGCGTGGGACGCGACGAGGAACAAGCTCTGGCAGTGCGCTGACGGCAACAAAGTCATCCTTGTCGATATGAGTGATGGCAGCAGCGAGTTCAAGTTCACCGCTGAAGGAGCGTGCCATGATGGGCTCGCCTATGATGGTACGGACGATACGCTCTGGGTGAGTGGTGATGTATCAAACACGCTGTACCACTACAAGACCGATGGCACACTGATAGAGACGCTTGACCTGACGGGCAAGATTGGTGGTTGCGCCAACTCAGGCATCGCGGTTGGTGGGGACAAGCTCTACCTCGCGAACAATGGTTGCAGCCAGATCTACCAGGCAGACAAGGACTTGGGCAGCTCAACGCTGTTCGCGACTTTCCCCGCGCGCCTCGAGGACATGGAATGCGATGACATCACGTTCGCAGACCAAGGCGTCGGCGCCATCTGGAGTATCGACGCGTACGACCGCCAGATCAACGCGTGGGAAATCCCGAAGGGACAGTGCGGCTTCGGCGGCCTGCCCGCAGTCCACGAGTGTGACGACGGCATCGACAATGATGGCGACAACCTCACGGACTATCCAGACGACCCTGACTGCGACAGCCCCACGGATGACACCGAGGCAGAAGAGTGTATCGGCACGGGCATTGACTGGTTCGTCACGCAGGACACCCCGATTAAGGTGACTTGCGAGGACCCGAGCCCGCACCCTGTGGCGCACGAACAACTCTGCTTCAAGGTGAGCTACGAAGGCGACTCGCGCAGCGAACCCGTCAGCGAGGACGAGTGCCTCGAGCTCGGCGGCGAGATGACGGACGAGGGTTGCTACTTGACGGAGAACTACTGTCAAGAGGAATTGTTCCGCGCAGAAATCAACGGCAATCCCTTCGACAGCTCTGCCTACTTCGATGAGGAGACAGGGAACTGTTGTATCGCACCGTATGTTGAAGTGGATGGCCTGAGTGCTGAAGATGCTGCATCAAAAGTGCGGCCAATCTTCCAGGAGCCGGTGAGCTACTATTTCAACTTCCAGGAGGATAGCATCCACAACTTCGAGTTCGTCTGCGAAGACATCCTCGGTAACGAGAACGAAGCAGACCTCGAGTACTTCGCTGTGGACTCTGTCCCGCCGGAATCCGAGAAGCACTTCACTGGACCGCAGTTCTTCGAGCGCGTCTGTGAAGATGGTGGTGAGAAAATACTCTCGGCGGATACGATTGGTGCTGAGGGAGTGAACCCTGCTGACTGCTGGACAGTCGAGTATATCGACACGGCGAGCAGAGTCGTCGTAGATGCGGAAGACCCGCTGCCGCACCCGAGCGGTCTCGACAAGACGTGGTACAAGATTGATGTGTACGACGATGACTTCAGCTACTGTGAGCGGCCAGACCTCTTCTGCAACGCGGACGAGCTCGGGGCACAGCACCCGTATGACCAGGAACTCTGCGACAGCCAAGCAGAATGCAGGAGCCTCGGTGCGTGCATCGATGATGTCCAGGAGTATTGTACGGACAACTGGGAGGCTGACCAGTATGACTCGTGGGAGACCTGCGTTGAGCAAGAGTCCTACGATAGTTGTGGCTTGAGCGAGGACTGGAAGCTCTACCGCGGCGAGCCGCTCGCGATGCCCGAGGAGAGCTGTCACGTGATGCAGTACTTCAGCGTGGACAACCTCGGCAACTACGAAGACCTGCAGTTCAACTGCTTCTTCGTCGACAAGCAACCGCCCGCAGAGGATACGTTGTTCGAGAGCTGCACGTATGAAGACCATGATGCGTGCTACATCGGCTCGCTCACTGACATCGGCAGTGACGCGTGGGACGTCGAGCCGCACCCAAGCGGCCTCGACACGATTGCGTACCGCGTGACGCGTGTTGCTGATGCTGCGTGCCGCAATGAGACGCTCTGCGAAGAGCTTGTCGGTGATGGTGAGTGGACGGCTTACAATGACACCGTGTTCAACATCACGGAGGAGAGCTGCCACCTCATCGAGGTGAACGTGTCGGACAAGGTCGAGAAGGACGAGGTCTACAAGCGCTGTGTCTTCGTGGACACCTCTGCGCCTGCGCCGAACAAGACTGTTGGTGAGCCCTCAGAGCCGATGAGCGAGGAGCACCAGGTTCAGGGCGAGGTTTTCTACGAGAACCTCTCGACGACCTGTGACGAGGAAGGCAAGTGCTGGGACGTCACCCTGCTCACGCCTATCAGCCTCGACTGTAGCGACCCCGAGCCGCACCCGAGCGGCGTCGAGCAGGTCTGCTTCCAGGTCGGCCTCGACGGTGATGACGTGACCGAGCAGTACTGTGATGACAAGGAAGGCGACATGAACGACAACGGCTACTGTTGCATCGCAGAAGGCACGGACTTCCTCTTCAATGAGGAGAGCTGGCACGAGCTGAGCTACTACTGTGTCGACAACACGTGCAACGAAGGCGACGTGGACACCGAGTACTTCAAGGTAGAGGGGACGCCCTTCCACATCTACCTCTACAAGAAGTGGAACCTCATCTCGGTGCCGTTCGTGCTCATCAACGACGACCCCGCAGTTGTCTTCGGTGACCTGGAGAACGTCGAGAGCGTGTGGACCTACGACAGCGTGGCTGGTGAGTGGCTCGTCTGGCGCCCCGAGGGCCCAAGCGACCTCGAGCACATCACGCCGGGTTGGGGCTACTGGGTCATGATGAAGGACGACGAGACGCTGACGATTGGCGGATCGCTCTTCCAGCCGGCCAAGCTGCCTCCGAGCAAGCCGCTCATGCCTGGATGGAACCTCATCGGTACCTACGGCACGCAATGGCAGAACTACCCTGAGCAAGAGGACATCAGCTTCATGTGCGGAGACGAGTACGGCCCGAAGGAGGAGACGTTCGGGAGCGAGGTCTACTGCGCACTGAACAGCCTCGTGGATACGCAGCAGGGCTTCCCGCGCTGGAGCAGCTTGTGGAGCTACGTGAACTGTGGCAACCACGTCGCAGGCTGGACGGGCCTCAATGCGTGTCCGTTCGACGAGGGCAGCCTTGGGCCTTCAGAGCTCTACAAGACGAGCGCTGACCGCATGTACGCAGGGCGTGGCTACTGGGTAGAGATGGACGTCGAGGATGAGTATTCTCCGGCGACGAACTGCGTGTGGAACCTCTGGAACCTCTGCGTCGGCAGTGAAGGGTTCCTCCCCCTCTAAGGCCTTAACTTTTTTTTCTTCTTTTTTCTCTTACTCTCTATGTTGCTAGTGTTCATGTTGTTAGTATCATGTTGTTAGTATTGAGAGGCAAACGCTTATAAATAAAAAGCACTTCCCATTCATTATCAAAAGGGGGTAACAACCATGAAGTTCCTCATACCATTACTGGTGGCAATCTTGAGCATCACGCTCGTCGTTGCCGCGCCGGCGTTTCCCATCCAGTTTGCTGGTGATGTCATCGTGAACGGGAAAGTGGCGCCTGACGGCCTTCTCGTGACGGCGAAGATTGACGGCAGCGACGTCGAAGCGACCACGACGAAAGATGGCGGGTACTCGATGAAAATCGGTGACCCGTACGGCAACCGTGAAGGTGAGACCGTCTCGTTCTTCGTCGAGGGTATCGATACGGGCGAGACTGCCGTGTGGTCCTATACTGCTGCTGACGGCTCGGACACAACGCTCCAAATCGTTGATCTCAGTGTGAACGGTGACATCTGTGGCGACGCGAGCTGCACGAGTGGCGAGAGCTGCAGCACGTGCGCAGTCGACTGTGGCTCTTGCAGTGATGGCACGAGTGGCAGTGGTTCCGGTGGCAGTGGCTCCGGTGGCGGCAGCTCCGGCGGAGGCGGGGCCTACATCCCTCCCGTCGAGGACGACGGCCCCTGCGTCCCTGATTGGGTGTGCAGTGACTGGCTCGACTGTATGAGTGGGACGCAGAAACGCGTCTGCGTTGATAGCAACAAGTGTGGCGTCGAGACAGGGAGGCCCGCCGAACAGCAAACGTGTGAAGTTCCTGAAGAGCTCAAGACGCCGAAAGAGGATCGCTATCAGGGTGTAACGCCTCCTGACGAGCGTACAGAAGCATCAACGAGTGAGCCCGCCCCCGCAGCTGATAATGCATTGACCGGGGCGGTGATCGGCGGCGGGACGCTCAGCGTTATTGCGCTTCTCGTCCTCGTTGCGCTCATCGCTGGTGGCTTCTTCGCCTGGCGCGTCCTGAAAAAATAATTTTCCTAACAATTTTTATACCTCTTTCTTTCTCCCCTTTCTCATGCGCTTCAGGAAAATCACGATTATCCAGACTTCTCGGCCCAGCGAAGCGACGGTGAATGAGCAGCTCCAGTGGCTTGGCGGTTCGCTCGGCCTCTTCAACCCGCGTGACAAGGACAAGAGCTGCTTTCGCATCTTTATCACGCTCATCAAGAGCACGCGGCGAGGACGAGAACTCTCGAGCGACGAGCTCGCAGCACTCACGGGGCTCTCTCGCGGCACAGTCGTGCACCACCTCAACAAGCTCATGAGTGCCGGCATCGTTGAAACGTACCGCGGCAAGTACGTGTTGCGTGTTGGCCAGTTGCACGAGCTCATTGATAAGCTTGAGGATGACCTGCGCAAGACTGTGAGTCAGCTGCGTGCCGTCGCCGCCGACATCGATAAACGCTTAGGCCCTTGAGCGCAGCACCCCCTCTGCATGCGTTGTTTCAACCATGGGTGCGTATCCTTCTTGCATAACCTTCTTAAAAGGCACCTCTTTATAGGTATAAAATGGCTGCTTTGAGGATTGACTGGGCTAATACGTCCTTTCTTATCGGCTACCACCTTTTCCTCCTCTTCGCGCTCCCATTGTACCTGTTTATGAAAACACCCTCTGCGGGCCTGCTCTCCCTGACCGGCATCCTCATCCTTTGCACGGGGCTGGGAATAACTGCGGGTTACCACCGCCTCTACGCCCATAAATCGTACAAGGCGAACAAGGTTGTCGAAGTGCTTATCTTGTGGTTCGCGACGATGGCGAGCCAAGGCAGCGCGCTC
>RFKA01000020.1 GCA_003694385.1 Candidatus Woesearchaeota archaeon
GACCGGACGGCTCGTTTCAAGCACCGCATCTACCACAAAGTCGTGTATTACCCAGAAGTCTTCGGCACCTCGATGTGCACTGGCTGCGGACGCTGCATTAAGTACTGCCCGCCACACATTGACTTTGTTGAGATGGTGAACAGCATCCACGACGAGAAGGAGTACAACTCGGAGCTCACAATGAAGGTGAACTTTTGATGCGAGAACGACGGCTCGAACGGCACGCGCACGGCGACACGCTCCTCTATGAGCCCGTGCGCACAAAAATACTCCTTAAACGGCGGGCGGGGAGGCACTGGCTCCTCCGTGTTCAAGCGCACACGGACTACGAGCCAGGCCAGTTCTTCCAAGTGACCCGCCTTGGCTTCGGGGAGGCCCCAATTAGTATTGCGAGCTACAGTGACAAGCACATCGACCTCCTCATCAATCCCGTGGGAACCGTGACCGAAGAAATCGTGCGGATGAAGCCAGGAGAACACCTCTTGCTCCGCGGCCCTTTCGGGTACGGCTACCCCATGCACTACTTCTTCAACAATAACATCCTGCTCATCGGCGGGGGCTGCGGCGTCGCGCCACTCAAAGGCGTCATGGAGTACATCGCGCAGCACCGCAAGCACTACAAGCACGTCGCGTGCTTCTTCGGCTACCGCACCCCCGAAGAGACGCTCTTCAAACAGGAGATGCGTCACTGGGAGCGCGAGGGAACGTTCTCCTTCGTCTATGCGTACAGCGATGTTGACGACGGATTCACGGGGAACAAGGGGTATGTGACGACGTACCTCGAACAGAGTGGTATTGCGCCACAGCAGACTATCGCCCTCCTCTGCGGTCCTCCGGGCATGATGACTGCGGCCGTCGCGAGCCTCGAGAAACTCGGCTTCAAAGATGACCAAATCTTCGTGAGCAATGAGCGGCACATGAAATGCGCGACGGGCATGTGCGGGCACTGCATGATAGAGGAGAAGTACACGTGCCACGACGGGCCCGTCTTCCGCTGGGACCAAATCAAGAATAAGAAAGGATGAGTGAGGGAACCAATGAGCGAAACAGCCGAAGGGGCGAGGATAGAGCAAACTGAATGCGCCGAGGGGATGTCACGTTGATGCGCGAAGAACACCTCCCGGAGCACCACCCGCACGTGCACGTGCACGCGTGCATCACGCACAGCGAGCCCTTCCACGAGAAGCTCGCGAAGCTCCGCGCGATGCACCGCAGAGGAAAAAAGCTCACCGTGGGCGTCTATGGCCTCACGGGTTGTGCGGGTTGCCAACTCACCATCCTCTTCGCAAAGGACAAGCTCTTCCGCTTCCTCACTATGGTTGACGTCATGGCCCTCCCGTTCATCAAAGAGCAGAACTACACGGGAAACTTTGATATCATCATCCTCGAAGGGCTCGTCGCGAACAAAGAGGACAAGGAGCGCGCCGAGGAGCTCCGGCGGCGTTGCGGCATCCTCGTCTGTATCGGCGCCTGCGCTGTCCACGGCTGCGTCCCCGCTATGAAGAACTTCATGAACAATCCTGAAGTCGAGCGCGCAGTCTACGCGAAAGTCGACTACCTGAATAGCCTCGCAGCCACGCCCGTCAGCAAGCACGTTCCCGTCGACCTTGAACTCCCCGGCTGCCCCCCAGACGAGAACCAGATTTACGCTGTGCTCACCGACCTCGTCCTCGGACGCCCTCCCCGCGTCACACACAACCCCGTCTGCGTCGAGTGCGTGCACCGAGAAGTTGACTGCTTACTCATGCAGGGCAAGCCTTGCCTCGGCCCCATCACGACGGGTGGCTGTGATGCCATCTGCACCGCCGCAGGACACGAGTGTATGGGGTGCCGCGGCCCCGCTCCTGATGCGAACCTCACCGCTTTTATCAACCTCCTCGAACGTCAAGGGCAGAAGCGGGAGAACATTGAGCGGCGGCTCAAGACCTACGCGGCGCTCGCGATGGACGAAGCGGAGAAGGCACAAGATGTACAGGTGAACTTCTGATGACGCGCACGATAACACTTGATCACATCACGAAGATTGAGGGGCACGCCCACCTCACCGTGAAGATAGCAAAGGGCAAGGTGAAGAAGTGCGAGCTTGGCAGCACGGAAGGGGCGCGTTTTTTTGAGGGCCTCGTCGTCGGGCGACCTTATGATGACGGGGTGGAGATGACGATGCGCATCTGTGGCATCTGCAGCGTCGGGCACTTCACCGCCTCACTCAAGGCGCTCGAGGACGCCATGGGCGTCACGCCGAGCAGGCAGACGCAGGCGATGCGCGAAATCATGGCGATTGGCGAACGCATCAGGAGCCACGCGACGCACCTCTACTTCCTCAGCCTTCCCGACTTCCTTGGCTATGAGAGCGCGCTCGCGATGGCTCAGAAATACAAGCGGCAAATTGAGGACGCGCTCACGCTCATGCGCACGGGCAATGAAATCGTCACGGTCTTCGGAGGGAGACAAATGCACCCGATGGGCGGCCGCGTCGGGGGCTTCACGCACTTCCCGAACGCGCAGCAGGTGAAGCACCTCCTCGCGCTCCTCGAAGAGGCGAAAGCGCCGGCCCTGCGCACACTCGACCTCTTCCTCTCACTCACGTACCCGTCACTCACGTCGCAGCGCGAACACATCAGCCTGCACCAACAGCATGACGACTGGCCGCTCCTTACGGGTACGATCACCTCTGACGCGGGCAAGACTTTCGCGCCCGAGCGCTACGAGGAGTACTTCACCGAGTACGTTGACCGTTGGAGCACCGCGAAGTTCGTCGTACGGAGGGGAAAGAGCTACCAGCTCGGCGCGCTCCCCCGCATTAACAACAATGTGCACGGCCTCGCACCCGACCTCCTAGCAAAGTGCAAGCGAGCAGGCATCACGTTTCCGAGCAAGAACCCGTTCCATAACATCGTCGCGCAGGCACTCGAGCTCGTCCACTGGGTGCGCCGCTGCCAGAAACTCCTCGCAGCACACAAGCAAGGCTTTAGACGTGAAGCTATCCGCGTGACGCCGAGAGCAGGCACGGGGGTTGGCGTCGTTGAGGTGCCACGCGGCATCCTCTTCCACACGTACACCATTGACGAGCAAGGGTATATCACGCGGGCGAACATTATGACCCCGACGTGCCAGAACCTCAAAGCGATGCAGGAGGACTGCAAGCAGTACCTCCAGCAACTCCTCGACGCGGGTGCGGGGAAGAAGACCATCGTGCTCGAGCTTGAGAAACTCATCCGCGCCTACGACCCGTGCTTCAGCTGCAGCACACACTTCCTTGATGTTGACTGGGAGGAGACGCCATGAGACTCATTGCGAAAGTGCATGCGGCGGCGAAGAAAGCCGAGGCGCGCATCGTCCTCGCCGAAGCAGAGGATGAACGCGTGCTGAAGGCCGCAGAATATCTCGAGCAGCACGCACTCGCCCACCCAATCCTCATCGGTAACAAGGAGCGGCTCGAGCGCATGATTGACTGCGCCGGCTTCGCTATCACAAGCGACATTCACGATTTCAGCACGCTCGACGCTGCCGGCCAGCACGCCTTCGCGGCCGAGATGGCGCGCCGTCGCCACGGCAAGCTCACGGAGCAAGAGGCGCTCGCGCTCCTCAAGAAGGACACGAAGTATTTCGCAGCGATGCTCGTCGCGATGCACCAGGCAGACGGCTACGTCGCTGGCAACCAGTGCCCCACGGCGGATACCGTGCGGCCCGCCCTGCAGCTTCTCGATCAGGGGCATCGTTTCGCCTCGAGCTACTTCATCCTCCGCTTCGAAGGGAAACGCTACTTCTTCGCGGATGTCGCGCTCAACCCTGACCCGACGCCTGCGCAGCTCGCGACCATCGGTATCGACACCGCGCATAGCGCGCAGCGCTTCGGCTTCGAGCCGCGCGTCGCGTTCCTGAGCTTCAGCACGAAAGGGAGCGCGCGGCACCCCCTCGTCGAGAAAGTACAGCAAGCCGTCGCCATCGCGAAACGACGCGCCCCCGAGCTCATCCTCGACGGGGAGCTCCAGTTCGACGCAGCTTTCGTCCCGAGCATCGCGCGGTACAAGGCACCAGGCTCTCCGGTGCGTGGTGCTGCGAACGTGTTCATCTTCCCCGACCTGAACAGCGGGAACATCGCGTACAAGATCGCGCAGCGCATGGCGGGCGCTGACGCCATCGGCCCCATCATGCAGGGCCTCGACGCACCAGTGAATGACTTGTCACGCGGGTGTAGCTGGGAGGATATCGTGAATGTTGTCGCCATTACTGCAATCCAAGCGGGGAACCTCGAGGTGGAGCGATGAAGCGCATTCTCGTCTTGAACGCGGGCAGCAGCAGTATCAAGTTCGGCCTGTACAGCGTGAGCAAGGATGCACTCATGCTCAAGGGAGAGATCGAGCGCCTCGGCACGAACGACGCGAGCATCTCAACAGACCAGTTCTTCGCGGCGAAGCACGGCCTCACGGAGGTGAGCGAGCGCGAACCCGTCCGGGCGCGCGACGCACGCGAGGGAGTGCGAGCCATCCTTGACTTCATCCTGCGCTCGAAAGGCTTGAAGTCGCTGCGCCACCTCGCAGGCGTTGGTCACCGCGTCGTGCATGGGGGCGAGGCGTTCAGTGAGGCGGTGCTCGTCGACGAGGAGGTCGCGTACCGAATCGAGGAACTCAGCACGCTTGCGCCCCTGCATAACCCCGCGAACCTCTCGGGCATCGAGGCGGTGCAGCACGTCCTGCGCGGCGTGCCAAACGTCGCGGTCTTTGACACGGCCTTCTACCAGAGTCTCGCGCCCGAAGTGTACTTGTACGGCTTGCCGAGGAAGTACTATGACGAGCACGGCATCAGAAAGTATGGTTTCCACGGGACGAGTCACAAGTACTGCATGCTCGAGGCGGAGCGGCTCCTTGGCGGCATGCCTTCCCGGCTCGTCACGTGCCACTTGGGGAACGGGAGCAGCATCACGGCCATCAAGGACGGTGTCGCGGTCGATACGAGTATGGGCTTCACGCCGCTTGACGGCTTACTCATGGGGACGCGTTCCGGCGCGCTCGACCCCGGTGTTGTGCTCCAGCTCATGCGCCTCGGCCTGAATGTCGAGGAGGCTGATCGCGTCCTGAATAACGAGTCAGGGTTCAAAGCGTTGGCTGGGCGTACGGATATGCGTGACATTCACGCTGCTGCTGAGCACGGTGATGCGCAGGCGCAGCTCGTTATCGCGATGCTCGCTCTCCAGCTCCAGCGCTTCATTGGCTCGTACGCAGGAATCCTCGGCGGCCTCGATGCCCTCGTCTTCACCGGGGGCATTGGTTGCGGCGCGTGGTACTTGCGCGAGCGCGTCGCGAGCACGCTCGCCCACCTCGGCGTGTCCTTGGATGTCGAAGCGAATAGGCGGGGTCTCGAACGCGTGAGCTCTGGCCGCGTAGCAGTACTTGTTATCCCCACGAATGAGGAGCTCCAGATTGCTCGGGAGACGCGCGAACTCCTCTTCTAGCGCTGTCTGTCTCGTGCTGCCCCGTTCTTCTCCTGCACCGTTCCTGAAGCGTTAGCCTTTTAAGGCCTGCACAGTTCCTAACAGTATGGCCGTGTACCTCGGAAACACGATTGCTGCGTACCTCCTCTACTTCGGCTTCGTCATCGTCCTCTTGCTCGCCGGCAAGGCCTTCACGGCTGCGACGCGCCGCGCTTTTCGTTCGTTCGCGCACAAGACGAAGACGAAAGCAGAC
>RFKA01000021.1 GCA_003694385.1 Candidatus Woesearchaeota archaeon
CACGAGTGCCGCTCCCGCGCCGTCCCCAAAGAGTGGGCTGTTCGCATCACTATAATCTGTTTCCCGCGAGAGTGTTTCGCTGCTCACGACGAGATAAGGGTGTCGCTGGAGGAGGGCGCTCGCCGCGTCAAGGCCGTAGCCAAAGCCGGCGCACGCAGCGTGGAGGTCGAAACGCGTGCGTGTGCGTATGCCGAGGAGCTCTTCAATCTGCTCCGCGACAGTCGCTCCTCGCCGTTCGACGATGATGCCGTTGAGGTCTGCGCCGGTGAGGCCGCGGCGAGCGAGGAGTTTATTGAGGGCTTCCGCATCCGTGGAGGCGGTCGTTGCGTCATTGCATTCCCCGAGGAGCGTCGCGGCGTCCTCGCGCACAACCAGGTAGGTTCCTCCTCGCTGGGCTTGGAGTTCTCGTGCGAGAGTAGTCGCGTGGCCCGCGGGGTCTGTGCGGGGCGTCGTCATGTCGATGGCATAGCAGTGCTTTTTCCCGTGGAGCGCGCGGTGGAGCCGCGCAGCGTTGCTCGGGTAGGTCCCCGTCGCTACCGTCGTGCAGATCGTGCCGTCAATTGGCCCCGCGTAGCCCGCGTGCGCGAGCGCTTTCTGCGCTGCGTGGTAGCCAAGCGAGGCATTGCTCTCGCCTTTCCCGGCGATGCGTCGCTCTTCAACGCCCATGAATTTCATGATTGCGGCGCGCGTCGGCGTAACGGTTTTCTTGATTGAGCCGTCTGGAGCGTATTGGTGCTGGACGCCGCCGTGCCGCTCGTTCACAATCTCTATGATGTCCTCAATCGTCCTCACCGTTGCAGGGAGGTGGCTTGCTAGTGCGAGAATTGCTGCCATGAGACGGAGGTTGTACGGGTATTTATTAGCCTTGGGATTGAGGGGGGAAGGCTGCAAAGGATTGGTGCGCAGGATTACGAGTTCCTCGTTAGGTAACAGGTTTTTAGATATAGGGGACGCGGCTCTCCGTGCCGAGGCGTTTTTCTCCGTGAATGAGGAGGTAGTTCCAGAAGAGGCCGCGGACTTTCTCCACCTGGACGAGGAATCCCTCTTCGCGGAAGATGTTTTCGAGCTGTTTTGGGTCATCGATCCATTTCGGGTTGGGGAGGACGCGGAAGAAGTCGACGTACTCAACGAAGCAGATGCGGCCTTTATGCGGGAGGATGCGGGCGAGTTCGCGCAGGACTTTCTTGAGGTCTTGGACGTAGCTGAGCATGCCGACGCTAAAAACCACGTCGACTTCGCTCACCTGTGGGTGCACGCGGTTCACTTGGTGGGGGTCATGGATTGTGAAGACGTGCGTGATGCCGCGTTTCTTGAGGCGCTTGTTGAGGATGCGGATGTTCTTCGCGCTGATATCCGTTGCCGTGACGCGCCCGTTTGGCCCGACGCGCTGTGCGAGCTGGAGCGTGAGCGTCCCCACCCCTGCACCGTAATCAAGGACGTGTTTCTGTTCGAGGTCCTCGAAGCGCTCGAGGATGCGCCGCCTGATGCGCTTGGGGAGGAAGAGGTTCTCGAGCCAGAGGCTGAGGTATGCGAAGAGGCTGTTGAAGCGAATGATTGCTTCGGGGTCGTAGTAGGCGGTGAGCATGAGGAAGACCGGGATGCCAAGGAACACGAAGCTCACGATAAGGCGGAGCAGGTGGATCGCCTCAGGTGAGAGGAGCACCCAGCCAACAAGGAGTGCCATGAGTGCTGCAACGATGCTGAGGCCAAGGAGTGTGCCGAGAGGCGCGCGGAAAGGACGCTGTTCGTCCGGCTTTCTGAAGCGGAGGATGAGGAAGCTCACGACGACGCCGCCATAGAGGATGAGGACGAGCGGGATGAGGAGCTCGAGGAGTGTGCGGTAACGCGCGCTCCCTAAGATGATAAGGATGCTCGTCACGATTGTCTGGAAGATGATGGCGCGATGCGGCGTCTTGTGTCTTGGGTGGATGGCTGCGAGTTGGTGGATGAAGAGCCGGTCTTTCGCGAGGCTCATGATAAGGCGGGGGCTGCTCACAATCCAGCCTGCGACGGAGCCGATAATGCTGAGATAGACGAGGAGTGAGATGAGTGGAACGCTCTCTGGGCCGAAGTAGAGGCTGCTCAGGTCGGCGAGTGGCGTGGCGCTTGCGCCGAGGGCTTGCCAGCCATAGTTCGCGAGGCTCACGGTGACAAAGAGGATGCTCAGCACGGCGATGATGAGTGTGGCGACCCACATCGCCCTTGGCATCGTGCGCTCGGGGTCTTTCGTCTCCTCGGCGAGGAAGGTGGCGGTTTCCCACCCGAAGAACGTTTCCGCTATGAGGAACACGGTGAGGAAGATCATGCTGGGTGGACTCGTGAAAAAGGGTGTGAGGTGCGAGAGAGAGAAAGTCCTGATGCCGGGAATCGTGAGCGCGAGGAGCGTGCCGAGCGTGATGAGACCGAAGCTCACAAGCATAAACGCACTCGTTTGCATGCCACGGTAAGCTATATAGTTGAAGATGAGCACGAAGAGGATGCTCGCGCCAATCTTAAAGGTGGGGGGCATGAGGGGGTTGAGGTACTGGACGGCACCGACGATGAGCATCGCGATGGTGATATTGGCTGCGACGAGCGTCATCCAGCCGAAGAGGAAGCTCCAGAAATGGCCGAAGGCTTGTTTCGTGTACTCGTAGATGCCACCGCTCTTCGGATACATACCAACGAGTTCTGCAAAGACGAGGCTGATGGCGAGGGCGATGATGCTCATGATAACCCACGCGATGATGCTCGCGGGACCACTCACTGCCGCGCCAACCGCGGGGAGGAAGAAGATGCCTGTGCCCATCACGCTATTGATGGTGATGATGAGGAGGACGGGGTAGGAGAGCGTCCGTTGCAGCTCGGCCATCGCACCCTCTCAAAGCGTGCGGCGTTTTAAAATCGTTCGCTTGTGAGCTATGGGGGGCTTTGTCTGGGATTGCTGGGATTTGAAGTCGAGAACCACTTCATCTCTCCCCGACATGAAGTCGCGCATGATACGCCAAGCCAAGATGAATGCGAGCAAGTACCCGAATGGCTGGTAGGGAAACCAAAAGAGGAAGTACAATACAAACGCGGCGTCGATGATGTTGAAATAACTCCACATGCGGTGGGTGCACCTCTGGGCCTGAGCCTCGTGGTTTTCGAGAGAGGAGTTTGGAGGGCTATTTATTCCTTCCGGGTCGTTTACGGTAACCGGTTCCCCGCGGTCTCCCTTTTTGGAACTGCCGTTCGTGTGGCCCGCCATGGTGGGCGTGCCCGTCGCCTTTTGCGTGTGCGTGTTTACAATCGACGAGGTGGTAGACGGCTGTGTCGCTCCCGGGCAGCTTGCTCTTGAAGCGACGATAGACGATGAGTGCTGCGACGAGCCAACTCCAGGGCTGCCAGGGCGCGAAGAACGCGAAGTACACGATGAGTGCATAATCAAGGAGCTTGAAGAGCGTCCCGCTGTTGACTGGCCACATCTGCTCGGGGCTGCAGAGCGGGTATATAATATTTCTGGGGGAAATTGTCCCTGAGGGTTTGGGAGATTGTTTTAGAGAGGGTCTTGGAGAAGAAAAGAGAGGTGGAAGATAAGCCTTGAAAAGAGAAGATTTCTTGAAAAGAGGAGAAGGTGCTGTTTTTAGGTGCTCATGACGAAGCCGACTACCTGCTGCCGTCTGCCTGGCGCTCGAGCTCGAGTTTCTTCGCAATCGCGTTGCTCTGCGGGTTGAGGTTGAACGCGGCGAGAATCTCGTCGGCGAGGGCCGCGGCGGCGCTCTTCTTGCTCTTCACGCTCTTCTGGAACGCTCCCTGCGTCATCATTCTCAGCGCGATGTCGATGCGCCGCTGCGGAGCGCACTCAACAGCCTTGGGGTAGCGGGCGCCTCCGTACTCAATCGTGATAATCTCTTCGCGCGGTGCCGCGTTCTCGACGGCGCGGACGAGGACTTCAATGGGGTTTTTCTTCGTACGATTTTCAATGATGGTAAGCGCTTCATAGACGGTCTGGTACGCGCTCTGGCCTTTCCCTGTTACGTGGCCACTCGTGAATTTATGCTTCTTGCCCTTGTGGCCAGGAACCATGAGGCGGTTGATGAGGCGTTCGACGATGTGCAGTTTGCTCTTGTGGAAGCGGTAGCCTGCATAGCGCGCCCCCGTCTTCGGGACGATGATGGGCTTCACGCTGAGATAGCGTTCGAGGCCGGGATCCTTGATTTTGATGTCGTGGGATTCCCAGCGGCCAAAGACCTTGATTGCTTCAGTCATGTCTGGCGTGCGAATAACAAGCTCTTTATAAAGTTATCTTAGGGTCCTTCTGTTGTTCTGAGTGCTCTGCGCTAATATTCTGCTCCGAGCGATTCTGCTCTGAGCGAGCGGATATAGGCGTCCTTGTGGGGAAAGCCCCGTCGCTTCGCGAGTTTCGTGAGCGCGTTATTGAGTCTGCTCCCGTATTGTGCGGCGCGCTTGGGGCGCCAGGCGATGCTGTGAGGCAAGCCGAGCGCTTCTGCCGCCTCGCGGAGCACGAGCTTCTTGTAAGGCCTGGTCACGACGATGTCGCCACGCGCTCTCCCCTCATAGGTTTTCTTGTGGGCCTTGGGGGTGCTATCATTGTAGGCTCTATTGTAGCGTCTATAGGTCTTCTTCGCGCTCATCTTCTGTTCTGCAGGTATGGCGAGCGCGAGCGCGATGAGTGCGGGGTCGAGAAAGGGGGTGTGGAGCTTGATGCCGAGCGCGTGCGCGATGGTAGTGTCGCGCAGCAGGTCTTGCTGCCACATCGCTTTGAGACCCCGGAGACACTCTGCTTGTAACGCTTCTTCTCCTTGTTGCTCCCAGACGCGCTCGTGCCGGTCATAGCCCGCAAAGAGTTCTTCGGCGCCGAGGCCTCCGAAGAAATGCGTGATGCCGAGTGCTTTGCCGCGCTGGATAGCCGCGACTGCGACGCCTCCGACGCCGAGGTTCACGACGGTGGCGAGGTCCTCGCCGAGCAGCAGCGCAGTCTCCCGCAGAACGGTTTCTGCCCCCGCGAGGTCGAGCAACACCTCTTCATATTGGATATCCAATAGTTTTGCGGCTGCGCGCGCGGCCATGATATCCTCTGGCTCTTTCGCGTTGCCGTCACGAAAGCCGACGGTGATGGCGGTGAAGGGCACGCCCGCCTGCGCGAGGAGGAGCGCGATGATGCTGCAGTCGAGGCCCCCGCTGAAGAGAAGGCCGAGTGGCGCTCCGTGAGGCGGCGGGACGCGGTCAAGCACGGCGTTGCGGAGCGCGTCACCAACAGCAGTGACCGCGTCGGCAGGCGCGCGTCCGTGCTCGAGCGCTGCAACGCGCTGTTCCCACTCGCCGCGCGAGACGAGCTTGCCTTCCTCAAGGAAGAGTTCGTTCACGAAAAAGAAGGGGTGCGGGCGAGTATTTCTACTTTGTGATAACAGTGTAGCGCACGATGCGGCATTCCTGCTGGTCCTTCACGGTCGTGAAACGCGCGAGGGATGCCTTGACATCATCGAGCTGGTGGGCAGCGGGGAGCTGCTCGCCCGCGATGCTCTCGAAGACGACGGGGTAGCGGCACGCCACCGTCGAGAGCTTGCTGAGGACGTAGCGTGACGTGAGCGTGTAGCGCTCGTCGCCCGCAGCGCCGCCTGCAGTGGCCAGGTATTCCTGCTCGACGAGTGCCGCGAGTTCTTCATCAATCGCGAGGCTTGTCCCCGCGCGCTGCACGAGTTCTTCTCTCGTGAAGGTCTTGAGTTGGTGCGCCGCCTGCAGGAGCTTGAGCTGCACAGAACTCAAGGAGGTAATGGCGGGGAGCCGCGCGGTCGTATAGTCCTCGATGTCGGTGACGACTTCGCCGTTCGTCATGTCGATGAGGACGGTAAATGGCGCGCCGTTGTCTTCGCACATGAAGCGGTACGCAGGGACGAGTGTCGTGTCGATTCGCTCGACGTCCCGGTCCGCCATGAGGACGAGGTCCTTCGGCGTCGTCCGCGGTTTAATGAGGGGGAGGAGTTCGTGCTCGGCAAAGTGCTTTTGCTGGTCAAGAAAGGTTGCCGATTGATCGAGAACCGACTGGTCAAGAATGTTCACCGCCTGTCCTCCATGCTTCGTGCGGCGCGGCCGCACAGTGAGGAAGAGGGGCATGTCCGTGACGCCCGTGACGAGTGCCGTACCAACAGGGAGGTTTTGAATCTCGCGCTCGCTCTCCGCGGTGAGTCCTTCGACGCTGTTGCTCACGGCTTTGAGGTCGTTGGGGTTCGTCACTTTCAGGATAATCTGCGTCGTGCACTGCGAGAGCACACTCTTATCGACGCGGGCGGGGCGCTGGCTGATGATGCACAATCCGAGGCCGAACTTGCGCCCCTCAGCAGCGATGGCCCGCAGTATCTTGCTGCTCGTTGCTTCGCCGAAGCTGCGCTCGGGGCAAAAGTTGTGTGCTTCTTCAATGACGAGGAAGAAGGGCGGCACCTTGCTCTGCTTCCGGAGCGCGAAGAGGTCTTTAGCGAGCTTGTACATGACGACCTGCTGGATCTCGGGCGCGAAGCCGCGGAGGTTGATGATGCTACACGCGCCACTCTTGACGAGCTCGTTGTACGCGAGTGGCTGGCTACTGAAGATGCCGAGGCTGCGGAGGTGCTCAACGAGGTTGATGATGCTCCACTTCGCGCTGCTCTCTTCCTGCTCGAGTTGCAAGAGCAGGGTTTCGAAGTCGAGCGTGTCGATACCCTTGATGGCGTTGTAGAGGATGCCGAGCTGCGTGTTGTTGAGCTTGCCAGGGATGAGGTGGACGAGCTCTTGTGGTGTCAGGTTGTTGGGGAGGCGCAGGGGGATGAGCCCTGGCCACTGCGGGTCGCCGTACTCGCGCACAGGGTACCGCTTCGGCCGCACGCCATAGCGCGCCATGCGCTCGTCGTTCTCGGCGGGCTCGGCGAGCGTGCCGTACTCGCCGTGGGGGTCGATAATGACAATGGGGACTTTGTGTTCGAGAATCTCCTCGATGAGCACGCCAACGGCGTAGCTCTTCCCCGAGCCAGACTTTGCGAGGACGGCAACGTGTTTCGTGAGGAGGCGGTTCAGGTCGAGGTGGACGGGGATGTCCTTCCCTTCGAGCCGTCCGAGGTAGGCTCCGTGTTCTGTCTCGAGCTGGACGACACTCGTGATGAACTCGTCGTCCGCGAGGAACACTTCCGTGCCGATATCGAAGGGGATGCGCAGGGGCTTCACGACGCCGTTGTCCTTGTAGCCGAGGACCTGGCACCGCGCGGTTGTTCCTTCGCTCGTCGTCTCGAGTTCTACGACGTGTGCGAGCACCCAGTTATAGACGCGATGCGGCACTTTGAGGTACTCGAACTTCTTGACCTCGGCTTCAGGCTTCGTCACGAAAGAGAACTGGTTCGTCGTCACTTTCCCGGAGATGCGGCCGAGGAGCATTACTGCGAGCCAGCGCCAGGCGGTTTATATGTGTTTTGAACGTCATATTTTTGCCACATCTTCCACGGCTGAGCACGGTTCCGCACTCACGCCCCACCAACAATCAGCAGCCTTATCAGCGCCAATCCCGTAAGTACTACTCATCTCGTAAGTACTGATCTCATCAGAACAAATCTCGCCAGAACAAATCCCACCAGAACAAATCCCACCAGAACAAATCCCACCAGAACAAATCCCACCAGAACAAATCCCACCAGTACTTACTCCATCAG
>RFKA01000121.1 GCA_003694385.1 Candidatus Woesearchaeota archaeon
CCTCTTCCTCGGCACGTTCGGATTATTCCTCGTGAGCATCCCCATAGCGCCCTTCCTCCGCGCGAAGTACACGCGTGTTCTCTCAGTGCTCTTTTTAGCGCTCACGCCGCTTCTCCTCTTCGGCTGGCTCTACATGTTTGCACCCGCGCTCGGCATCTGGAGCGTCATCCTCCTCTTCATAGGAACGCGCGTCCAACGACGCGCACGAAAAGTGAAGCGCACATCCATCCAGCAGCGTGACTAAACATGGCTCGTCGCAGCTCCAAACGCAGCCCTCGCAACCCCCGACGCAACTTCATTATTGGTGTAGCGCTCTTCATGAGTGCCCTGCTCTACTTGGCGGGCGTCCTCAGCGGGCTTTACGCGAACAAAATTCTCGAAGAGCGCACGAACACGCACCTCGCGTCGCTCAAGAATGAAACAGAACAAGATATCAGGACACTCCAAGAGGGCACGCAGGAAGAACTACAGCACCTGCAAAACTACATCAATTTCCTCGAGACCACGCTGAAGAGTATGCAGCTTGAGCGGCTCTTCGCCGAGACGCTCTCGCAAGAGCAGGCTTGCGCTTTCTCAGCCCTCTCGATGCAGTACCTCATTACGCAACTCCAAGTGTATCGCGAGCAGCTCCCTTTTCGCATTGAAGCCTACGAGCGCGACAATGAGCTCTCCGAGGAATACCTCCAGCTGAAAGAACAGTACAACGCGCTCTCAGTGCAAGCGTGGATTGTCGCGCGGAACCAGCACCTCGCCTGTGGCACGGACCTCGTCTACGGCCTCTACTTCTACTCTCGCGACTGCGAGAACTGCGTCCGGCAAGGAGAGGAGCTGGACACCTTCACGCTCTCCCTGCAGCGAGAAGGGAAGGATGTGATGCTCTTCACAATCGATGCAGACTCAGACGACCCCCTCATTAACATCATCAAAAACTACTACTCCATTACCGCTGTGCCCGCGCTCATCATCAATGATAATGTGTACCAGGGTCGAGTCTTCACTGCTAATCAACTCAAGGAGGCGGTCGCGTGAAGCGGAAAGGACTCTTCTTCCTCCTTCTCTTCCTCATCATTATCATGGCCCTGCTCGCCAATGGCGCTTGGCAGACCGAGCGCGCCTTCCAAGAGGAGCTCTCTGGTGTGCCCGCCCCGAGTTTTTTCTCGACGAGACCTTCCCTTTCGGACAGGCCATTCTTGGGCTCTGCGGAAGCGCCACTCACCCTCATCGTCTTCTCAGATTTCCGCTCACCAGCAGCACGCAGCTTCGCCACGGAATACCTCCCCCAACTCAAGAAGGATTATATCGAGCCAGGTGTGCTGCGCTACTATGGCAAATACTCGCTCCTCCTTGATGATATAGCGCAGCAGACGGAGGACTACCGTTATGCCCAAGCACTCGCATGCGTCCAAACAGTTGCTCCCGAAACGTTCTTTGCAGTGTATGACTGGCTCTTCACAGCGGCTCCTGAGGAACTCTTAAATATTCCTGAACGCTTCGCTGTCCCGCAAGAGCCCTTCAGGAGTTGCTTTGCAGGCCCGCCACAGCCATCCGTTATCCAGGACGCTGCAGAAACTGAGCGTTTTGGCGGCGTCGGCATCAGGCCACGCCTGTACCTCGGTGTGCACGGGGCGAGCAACACAGTGATTGATGGCCTCCCCTCCTATACGCGGCTCAAGCGCAGCATCAGGGACTACGAGACACAAGTTGGTAATTAAGCAGGTGGACAACGATGCAAGCATACGAACTGACACTCCTCATCTATAACCTCACACTCATCCCGATGATTTTCTTCAGCGTCCTCTTCCTCATCCTGAGCCTCATCAACCTCTCGATGACCGAGCGGAAACGTCGCTTCCCCAAGCTCAAAACACTCCCCTTTGTCAGCATCCAGATACCAGCGTTCAATGACCCCATCGCTGAGCGCTGTGTACGGCAATGCCTCAAAATGGATTATCCGCGTAACCGCTACGAAATACTCATCGTCGACGACAGCACGAACAAGGAAACACAGCAACTCCTCAAGCGATTCGCAAAAAAACACCCTGGCTTCGTCAAGTATGTGCACCGCGAGAACCGCGAAGGCTTCAAGCCGGGGGCGCTAAATGCCGCGATGCCTCAGACGAAAGGGGATATTATCGTCGTGTTTGATGCCGACTGGATCCCGAAGAAAGACTTCCTCCGGAAGATTGTCCGGCCATTCGCAGACCCCAAGGTGGCGATTGTCCAGACGCGGCAAGGGTTCTATAATCACCGAACGAACCTCATCTCCCGCTTCGCGGCATACACGCTCATGATATACCACACAATCGTCATGCCCATTAACAACCGCATTAACTGCGTGTTCTTCTGTGGAACTGCTGGCGCGCTCAGGCGCTCAGCCTTTGAGGAAGTGGGTGGCTGGAACAAGGCGAGCATCACCGAGGACAGCGACCTGAGCATCAAGCTGCTCCTGAAGGGCTACACGACGGTGTATCTCGAGGATGAGACGCCGAGCGAGGTGCCCGAAACGTTCGAGAGCTTCATCAAGCAACAGATGCGCTGGTGCTACGGGAATGTACGAGTCTTCATCGACAACATGGGGAGTATTCTCTTCCGCAAAGGACTCTCCCTTAAGCAACGCATCATGATAACCTATATCACGATGGGTCACATCATCGCGCCCATCGTCGTCCTCATGACCATCTTCGGCTTTAGTGGCTGGTTCCTCGGCGAACCGGCTCTCTTCAACTGGTTCGACCTCGTCGACCTCATCACGCGTATCCTCCTCACCGCAGGCTTCTTCGTCCTCGGCTTCGTCACGCTCTGGCGCCACAGCCTCTTGGACGAGTTCAAGTACCTCGCGGCGGGCGCGCTGACGATAGGCCTCGTGCTTTCCGTCGCGAATAGCGTCGCGCTCTTCAAAGCAGTGTTTAATAGGAACCTGCACTGGTTTTGTACGCCGAAGGTCGATAACGCGAAGGCGTTATAACGATGGTCGCCGACCTCGCAGCGAGTATCGTCACGACGATTTTTCTCTTGTATGTGCTCTCCTACTATGTCCTCCTCTTCCTTCCGCAGCGTCGAGAGCCGCGCACACGGCGTTTCTCGAGCATCACCATAATCATTCCTGCGCGGAACGAAGCGCCCTACCTGCGAGCGTGCATCGCGAGCGTGCTCGCAGCGCGCTTCAAGGGGACGAAGCAAGTTATTGTTATTGATGACGCGAGTATCGATGAGACTGCGTGTATCGCGCGCTCTTTTGGCCGGCGACTCATGCTCTTGCGGAACACGACACAGCTTGGCAAAGCAGCCTCGATGAACAAAGCGCTCAAGCGCGCATCAGGGGAACTCATCGCTGTCGTTGATGGTGATAGTGTTATCGCGCCCGACGCGCTCGAAGCGGCTGCGCGCGAAGCGGGGAAGAGGCGTGTTGCTGCCGTCGCAGCAGTCGTAAAAGTGAAGAACAGACGCCAGTTTGTGAACCCCTGGGTGCACATCGAGCTCGTCTATAACAGCCTCATCAGGGCGCTTTTCAGTAAAGTGAACGCAAATATCGTGACCCCCGGTGCGCTGAGTGTGTACCGTGCTGATGCGCTGCGGGAAATAGGGGGTTTCAGCACCGAGGGCTTCTCAGAAGACGTTGACGTCGCGATAAGACTCATACGGGCTGGCTATCGCGTGGGCTTCGCCGAGGATGCTATCGCGGAGACGAATATGCCTCCCGATCCCAAAGGGTTTTTTCGCCAGCGGATGCGTATGGCGCGTGGCATGATTAATATTCTCAAGCGCCACCTCGAAGCTAACAAGACGGTCATCGACCTGTATACGCTCCCGCTCTTCTTATTCTGGTATGTGCAGGCAGTTATTATGGGTAGTATCACTCTCTACCAGCTCTGGGCAGGGTATGTCACCTACTTCGCGAGCAAAGGGGTCTATGTGAGCCTCGGCGTCCTCAAGTTCTTCTTTGAGTGGTTCTCCATTGTTGGGTTTGTGCGCTGGACCTGGCACGTCGCAACGGGTATCGCCCCCCTCACGTTCCTCGCCGCGGTGGGCATCGCAAGCACGCTCCTCAGCTATCCGCTCTTCCTCTATGCGCTCTGGAAGTACGATGGTGCACTCCGCCCACTGCACCTCCTCGCGTTCTGCTTCATGTTCCCGTTCTGGCTGCTCATCATGGTTATCTACATCATGAGTTTGCCTGAGCTCTTCCGGACAGAGCAGTATAATCGTTGGAAGAAAAACGAGCCTTGAACCCGGGTGTCTGGGGAAGGGCTGAGTAATATTTGTTTCTCGCTCCTTATAGTTCCGTGCTATACGCGATTTACGCGATATACTTATTAATCACTAGTGCAGCCTCAGCGGAATGAGAGTTGTCGCCGTCAGTGGGGGCTTCGACCCCGTGCACATCGGGCATGTTCGCCTGTTTGATGCTGCGAAGAAGCTCGGCGACAAACTCGTCGTCATCGTGAATAATGATAATTGGCTCCTTGCGAAGAAAGGCTTCGTCTTCATGCCAGAGGAAGAGCGAAAAGCAATCATTGAGTTTCTTCGTCCCGTTGATGAAGTCGTCCTTACAACTCACCCTCCACAACCGAACGATATGTCGGTCTGTGACACCCTCCGCCAACTGAGGCCTGACATCTTCGCGAATGGTGGCGACCGGAAGGCGGACAATATTCCTGAATACCAGTTGTGTGATGAGCTCGGCATCAAGATGGTCTTTAATGTTGGTGGCGGGAAGATTCAGAGCTCGAGCGAACTCGTGAAGCGCGCGCGAAAAAGGTAACGCTCCTCTCTCGTATTCTCCTGAACCGCCGGTAAGGCCTCGTAATGCAGACAAAGATGATGTGTGCGCTTTCCATAACGAGCACGCCGCTCACCGCAAGTATTGGGTTCCACAACCCGACGAGAAAGAGCAGGAAGACGAGCGCGAGCGCAGCGCTGTCAGTGCGGAGCTTCCATCGAGCGAAATTCTGTACTCGCTGCTCTCCCCGCTGTCGTAACAAGGCATACTTGCAGAGTGTGAGTGCGAAGAGCACGACGTAGGTGCCAAGCCAGACTCTCGTGTCGTGCTGAGAAAGCACGATGAGCCCAAGCAAGAGCGCGGCCAGGATTCCATCGAGGATCCACTCTGCCGCCGTCCTGTTCGCCATGCCCTCCGTCGAGAGAAAGCGGCTCCCCCACCAGAAATAACAACCCGTCACGAAACTCGTAGCGAGCACGAGCAACGAGGCACGCGGCAGGACGAACAAGCTGACAACCACTCCGAACACGAGCACCGAGTTGGCGAACAATTTTCCTCTGCGTTCATTTATAGTGGCCGAACTTGTAGCGGAACGTGTCATTGCGAATCTCACCTATAAAGACGCGGTGGAAGAGTGCGCCCAGGTACTTGAGGCCCATACGGAGCCGCCCTTCTGTCGCGAAGCGTCGGGCGGAGATGCTGATGGTGAGGGGGAGCATGCCGACGCGGAACTGCTTGCTCGCTCTCAGAATGTACTCATTGTCTTCCCCTAGCTTGATGCTACTATCAAAGCCTCCTATGGCTTCGTGCACGTCGCGCCTCGCGACCATACACGCGCCTATTGCGTGCGGGTAGACGCGCTGCACCGCCCAGAACCACGCACTGAGCAGGGCATAGTAGAAC
>RFKA01000122.1 GCA_003694385.1 Candidatus Woesearchaeota archaeon
CAGCGGCCTGAACCCCTCTTTCAGCCGGCGCTCGATACGCTTTACGTCCGTTGGGTGGTTATGGTAATTATAGTGTGCCCCTTGCTCATACGCCTCGGTAATTTTCCGTGCATCGAGCTCGACGAGGTACCCATCCGGCGTCTGCCTTGCGCGGCCACCAATGTCATACACGCGACCCGTGCGTGGGTCATAGGCGCGCGCCCGCTCAAAGCGCCTCGGCTCGGCGAGTTCCCGGACAGCGGGGTTGTCGACGAAGTCATCGAGGCACCCCTCGAGAGAACTGCGTGCCATCTTTCCGCGAATCGCCCCGCACTATTTAACTATTGCGCAAGAGGGTTTCGTGCACGGGGTAGACGGGAGCCTTCGTTCCTGACTGCCTGAGCGCGCGATGAATAGAGACGTACTCGTGCGCGAGGCGGGCGGTGAGGCTCTGCTCGAGCCCGGGATGGAAGAGTTCTCGTGGATAACCCTTGATGATGTAAGCCGCTTGGCCTAGCGCATACGAGTCAAGGAGTTGAGCGAGTGGCACTTCGTGGAACACGAGCCAGGAACGCAGCCGCCCTGAAGGCCCCCTACGAACGCGGTAGGAGTAACTGTTGAAGCCTGGCCGCCCACGCACTTTGCCCGTGAGCGCGAATGGCTGTCGCGTCGAGAATGATCTTTTGCGCATGAAGCGCGGGACGCTCAGCTCCGCCTGCCACGTGAGCACGGTCTCGAGACGCTCATACAACGAGATAAGGAGGCCGAGCTGCCTGACTTCTTCTTGGGGAATGTGTTCTCCACGGTAGAGCTCGGCAAGCGTTGGGACCTCATCAACAGTTTCACCGATTGCGCCCTGCAAGAGTCGCAACCATGAGTCGTCGTTTGTCGCCTCATAGTCTGTGATGAACTGCTCGACGAGGGGGAGAATCCCTGCCGGTGAGAACCCAAGCATCCTCCCTCCAACTGTGACGTGTATGCTGTTCTTGAGCATCGCTATCGTCTGAGCTTCTGTGCGAGGAGCACGTCCTGCTTGAGGATTGTGCGGCGGTTCGCGTTCTGCGCCACCGACCACGCATCAGCTGAGAGCTGCGCCAGGAACTCTTGCGCTGCCTCGCGTAACGCTTCTTTCGCGGGCTCAGCTACGCGCGCGCCCCCGGCAGCCTTCTTTGCGATACGCTCCATGGCAGAGAGTGACAGGTCGGACTCCACATAGTTAACTTACACAAGGCTATTGATAAATATTATGGATAAAAACGCCAGAACAGCAGAGGAAATGCCAGAAATTATTCGAGGTTTTCGAGCATGCTTGAGAGGCTCCAGATATGCGTGCGCACATAGCTCGGCAAGTTAATATCGCTCTGCAAGTCTTCGAGCTGCATGAGGAGCTTATCCGCGAGGATGCGTTGATCACCACCGGCTTTTATCTCCGCAATCATCTGCTGCATCTTGTCGCGCACATTGCGCGGAATGTCCTGCTCATTAATGAGCATCCGCATTGCTTCGCTGACTTCATTGAGCGTCGCCATTCACATCCCCCGCAGTGTTTTTCATGCTTTCCACAACCTCTTTCTGGATTGTCTCCGCCTGCTCCTTAAGACGACGTTCTTGTTTCTCGAGCGCCTCAAGTCGCACTTTCGTGCGCGAGAGCTGCTCAGCAGTTTCTTGCTGGAGCTCCTCGACAGGCCGCTCGACCATGATGTTGCCGATGATACGGAACGATGTCTTCGCGCTCTTGAGCGCTTCCGCAGCGCTCTCGAGTTCCATGAGTTTGCTCTGCACCTGTTGTTTCTGAGCAAGATAGGCATGTAACGTTTCCTCAATGGACTGGAGTTTCTGAATCCGTTCGTGCAACTCCATTTCACACCTGTTTTGCTCTCTCGTAAACAGCGAGGACGCGGGTAATGCTCGTGATGGTCGCTCGTAAGGCGGTGGCGTCCTCGGCGCTGATGGTGATGATGATTGCGTCATCGACGCGCTTCACTGTATACTCTGCGCGCGCATGCGCGAAGGTCTCGGTGGCGAAGAGGTGCTCGAGGTCATCGATATCGTCATGGAGCGTAACAACAGCTTCAATCATCGCGCCCGGACCCTTGTCGTGGTCGTCCGCTCCTTGAAGATAATCTTCGACCCGCAGTAGATACAGCGCACTTTCTTCTTGATGTTCTCCGGACGGTTCTCCTTCCCACAAAAGAAGCATTTGTACGCCATCACTACACCTCGGTTGACTCCTCGACGCGCGGCTTTGCAGCCTTCACTACCGTGTACGCGCGGCTCGTGAACTTCTTCCCGCACTTCCCGCATTTCCAGATACCCGCCGCTTCCCGGCGCGTCTGCTGGTAACTGCAGTACGGGCACTTGTGCTTCCCTCGCTGCGATGCTTCCACCTTCGCGACGCGGCGACGGATTGTGCGGCCATAGCGCACGCCGACGCGGTTCACAGCCTTCGCATGCTTGTCTGTCATCGCGCGCACGAATCACGAGCCGTTTATAAAGCTTTGGTCGGGCGCTGAGGGATGCGGGCGCAACTTACTGGCGCGACTTAATGCAGACGCGAGAGTTGCAGATACGGGGAGTTGCCGCTAAGTCGTCGCCAGCTATGAACTGGCTTTGAGCTGGTAGAGACTGGTATGGAGCGGGGACGCAATAAGCATGATTCTATCTTCTCCCCCGTGCACCAATGGGCCCGCGAGGATTTGAACCCCGGTTGCCAGGTCCCAAACCTGGAGTGATACCAAGCTACACTACGGGCCCGTAGCGCTAAGAGCCTGGTGGCTCTTTATAACCTTGTCGGAGAAAACCTTGCCGGAGACGCCCAAGGAATTTGTGCAGACACTGTTTGTCAAGCATACTCTCGTTAAACATACTTTCGCTAAGTGTAGGCGCGTGGGCTCTGGGTGTGGTCTCGGCTCTGGAGACAGAATGGGGGAACGTTTTTAAATTGCTTCCCGACTCTCGACGGAGCGTGTACGAACTCATTATCACGGAGAAACCGAGCGCGGCACAGAAGATCGCGGAAGCGCTCGCCGACGGAAAACCCGTCAAGAAGAGCCTCGCAGGCGTCCCGTACTACGAACTCAGCCATAACAAGAAAGATATTGTCGTCGTCGGCGCTGCGGGCCACCTCTATGGGGTGGCTGAGTCTGGGGAGCGCACGTACGACTACCCCGTCCTCGAGATGGAATGGGTCCCCAATGCGGACATCGAGAAAGCAGCCGCCTATACGAAGAAGTACATCAATGCCATCAAGAAGCTCGCGAAGAACGCGTCAGAGTTCACCATCGCGACCGACTACGATATTGAAGGAGAGACTATCGGTCTTAACATCGTGCGCTTCATCTGCAAGCAGAAAGACGCGAACAGGATGAAGTTCAGCACGCTCACAAAGCAAGACCTCGTCGCTGCGTATGAGCACAAGCAGAAGACGCTTGACTGGGGGCAGGCACACGCAGGGGAGACGAGGCACTTCCTTGACTGGCTCTACGGTATAAACCTCTCGCGAGCACTCACGCAGAGCGTGAAAGCTGCGGGGAACTTCAAAGTGCTCAGCATTGGTCGCGTCCAAGGACCCGCACTCAGACTCATTGTTGAGAAAGAACGGGAGATTGCGGCGTTCACCCCTGAGGACTACTGGCAGATTGAGCTGCTCAGCGCGACGACACCCCCGTTCAGCGCGTGGCACGCGAGTGGCCGCTTCACGCGAGAAACGGATGCGGCGGCAGTGCATGCGCGCTGCAAAGGCGCGCGCACAGCTAACGTGGTGACTGTCGACCAGCGCAAACAGCAACAGCAACCACCCCACCCCTTTGACCTCGGCACGCTCCAAACAGAAGCCTTCCGCTGCTTCCGCATCAAGCCAAAGCAAACACTCGAGATAGCGCAATCCCTCTACAGTGGCGGGTTCATCAGTTACCCCCGCACGAGCAGCCAGAAACTCCCACCAAAACTTGGCTACAAGAAACTCCTAACGGCCCTCGAGAAGCAAGAGCGCTATGCACCACTTGTGCGCCAACTCCTCACGAAACCGCTCAAGCCAAACAACGGCAAAAAAGACGACCCCGCACACCCTGCTATCTATCCAACAGGAACGGTGCCCGGGCAACTCGGCGAGCGCGAACACAAAATATACGATCTCATCGTCAAGCGTTTCCTCGCAACATTCGGGCCCCCGGCACAGCGAGCACACCTCACCCTCACCCTCGACGCGAACGGCGAACACTTCACCGCAAAAGGCGCGCACACGACCGAGCCCGGCTGGCACGCCTACTACGCGCCCTACGTGAACGTGAAAGAGGAAGAGCTTCCCCCACTCGCGAAACAAGACTCCGTCCCCGTGAAGAACATAGTACTCCACAAAAAACAGACGCAGCCGCCGAAACGCTACACGCAGAGCAGTATCATTACCGAACTCGAGAAGCGCGGGCTCGGCACGAAAGCGACCCGCGCCGACGTTGTCGAAGCACTCTTTAAACGGAACTACGCCAAAGGCGACACTGCAATCGAAGCAACACAACTGGGTATGCGTCTCCTCTCTACACTCGAGAAACACTCTCCCCGCATCGTTGATGAAGCGCTCACCCGTCACTTCGAAGAAGAGCTCGAGGCTATCCGGGGAGCGACGAAGACAGGCGAAAACGTCCTTACAGAGGCAAAAAACACCCTCCTCCCCATCCTTGAGGGTTTCCGGAAGCACGAACGGGCACTGGGAGCTGAACTCGTCCTTGCTCACAAGGAGGAACGCGAAGCCCAGCGGCTCCTCGGCGCGTGCCCGCTGTGCAAGGACGGGGCGATGTACCTCATGTTCTCGAAGAAGAATAAGAAGCGTTTCGCGGGCTGCAGCAACTACCCCGACTGCAACAACACCTATCCGCTGCCGCAGAAAGGAACCATTAGTGG
>RFKA01000123.1 GCA_003694385.1 Candidatus Woesearchaeota archaeon
CCACTAACACTAGTGTAATCACTGGAGAGGGGTATTCTTATATAAGTTTTTTCAACGAAGATATTATTTTCTATATAGATTATAATTATGATAAAAAAAGATTAGATTATGTCCTCTTCAGCAACGACGATGAAATCACCCATGGCGATAACTGCCGAGAAGGGAATCAACGGCTCGTTCTCCTTATTCTTCTCGAGTTCAAGCTTATCTGCGTAGGGAGTGGGAGAGCGAAGCACAATGTGGATGAGTTCGCCGCTCCCCGTCTCGAAGACGACATCACCCACCTCTCCGAAGCGCTTCCCTGTTTTCGAGACTACGGTTTTTCCGATAATCTGCCGTGAGAATTTCTTATCTTCCTCAGCCATACCATCACCTTGATAGAAACGCAACACACGAGCGAGATATATAAATCTTTTCGTTCGCCTTGGTCAATACCCCTCCGGCCCAAACGCTTCGCTCGATGAGCTCTTCACAAACCAACCATCACGTCGCCAGTGCAACAATGGAGATGTTCTCCATGCCAATGGCGCACAAATTTTAAAAATCCTTTCTCGGTACGAAGGTAAGCATGAGGAACGACATAGACAAGGCTGTCTTCTCGTACACGACGTCCTCTGTGAACTCAGAGCTAGAGGAAGAGAATCGCATCCTCAAAGAGACAGTGGAGCAACTGCGTAATGAAGTAGAAAGTTATCGCGCTCCCGCCCTCCTCGTTGCTGAGGTTGCCGAGGTCGTGACGAATGGAAAGAAACGGCAGGCAACGATTAAAGTGCCGAACGGAAACCAGTTCTTCGTGAATGTCTCGAGTGAAGCAAGCCCGATCAGCGCCGGCGATACTGTGCTCGTCGAACAGAAGAACCTTACTGTCATCGACCGTGTGAAGAGCACGAAGAAATTCGCGGTCGAGCAGTTCGTCATCCTCGAGAAGCCAACGGTGCACTGGAGCGATGTCGGCGGCCTCGACGAGCAGGCCGAGGAACTCAGGGAGGTAATTGAGCTCCCGCTGAAGAAACCAGAGCTCTTCAAGAAAGTGGGAATCACCCCGCCGAAGGGCATCCTGTTGTATGGCCCTCCAGGAACGGGGAAGACGCTCCTCGCCAAAGCCGTCGCAGCGAGCACGAACAGCACATTCATAGAGATTGTGGGGAGCGAGCTTGTCCAGAAATTTATTGGTGAGGGAGCAAAACTCGTCAAGGAGATTTTTCAGCTCGCGCGCGAGAAGGCCCCGAGCATTGTCTTCATCGACGAGATCGACGCGCTCGCGAGCAAGCGCATCGACATGGGAACATCGGGAGAGCGCGAAGTGCAACGGACTTTCATGCAGCTCCTCGCAGAAATCGACGGCTTCAAAAACCTCGGGAACGTCAAAATTATTGGATGTACGAACCGCCGGGACATCCTTGACGAGGCGATTATCCGTCCTGGGCGGCTCGATAGACTCATCGAAGTGCCGAATCCCACGATTGATGGGCTACGGGAGATCTTCAAGATTCACACGCGCACCATGCGGCTCACGAAACGACTGAATATTGATCTCATCCTTCGCCGTATGGAGGGCTACTCGGGAGCAGAGGTCAAAGCCGTCTGTACAGAGGCTGGCTACTTCGCGATCCGCGCGGGGCGCACAACGGTCCGTGAGAAAGATTTTCTCAAGGCAATCGAGAAGGTCAAGCGCGCAGAAGCGCACGGCGGGCGCGACTACCTCAAGATGTTCGGGTGAGGCCACCCTTCCTCAGAGTCAACTTTTTTATTTACCAACCCCCTTCTTCATGCCTGCTCCGCGATGACGAGGTGAACACCCAGGTACGCCGCATGGCTGTGACCGACGGATGTAACTGCCGAGCGGAGCTTGGCTCTCACTTCGACTCCCAGATTACGAGAATAGTCCTCATAGCACTTTGAAGTCCACGCAGATGCGGTAGACGCGGGGAGAGTGTTGGCCGCAGGCAACGATACCAAGAATTTCGGCACGCTTTCCATTCCGCGCCGCCCCCGCCCTTGCTTTCTCCGCTCCCTTCTCAAATTCATCTTCGTGCTCGAAATCGTAGAGGTGCACAACCGTTCCTGTCCGCGCAACGCTCAGCGCCTCATCGAGGAAGTCGTGACCGGTGTGGGGGAGCGGCATGACGATGCGGTCGAAGGTCTCGCCCTGCTGCGCGAGGAGGGGGACGAGCTCGCGGACGTCGCCGTGCATGAGCGTGACCGTGTCGAGTTTGTTTCTTCTCACATTCTCGATGCCGAGTTCGTGACCACGCTTGTTCAGCTCGATGCCAACAACATGTGCTGGCGCTGCGAGTTTCGCAATGACGCAAGGATAGGGTGCTGCTCCTGAGAACATGACGAGAACGCGTTCACCTTTCTTGACGAGCTGCGCGATGCGTTTTCGTTCTGTTGCCGAGCGGACACTGTAGTAGACGCGTTCGACGTCCACGAGGAGCGTCACCCCGTTTTCCTTGACGATGGTCTCGCGCGTGTCCTTGCCTGCGAGGCAGCGCATCTTCTGCAATCGTAGCTCGCCCTCGTGGCCGCCTTCTTTCTTGAGCACTGTGGAGACGTGCTTGTTCATTGCGAGCACCGCGTTCGCGATTATTCGCTCCCGTTGCGCGAGCGCTTTATCTACCTCAATGATAGCAATGGACCCGACAATGTCATATGAACTTTTCACGTGTGCGAGCTCTTCCGGGGTCAACTGAGAACGCAATTGTTCCCGCAGGGTGTTTTTCTTCTTTGCTGCTGGGAGGACTCGCTTGGCGTAGATGAGTCCGGGCTCTTCGAGCTTTCGCGTGATAGGGAAGTAGATGTGGCGCTCATCCTTGTCGTACCGGTGGAGGGGGTCGAGCACACCTTTTCTCTCGAGGAGCCGTTTGACGCGCTCAGCATCTTTGAAGGGGACCTTGACACACAGAGTCATCGCGTGGAGAGAATCAAAGAGGAGTTATAAATCCTCTGGGCTGGCCATCGCTCTCGTGGATCTCTTATGGAGCCGCTCTCTTCTGCGGGTCGTGTACCTTGTTTCCGCTCTCGGGCAGCAGTTCTTGCTGGCGAGCTTTGTGTGCTGGAGCGGCTCTCTCAGCGCATTGCTCGCGCCCTCTGGAATTCTCTTTCCTTCCACTTTCTCCCGTGTGGGCGGGCGCGCAGCTAGACAAGCAGCTAGACAATGATGAGTGCGGCGCCGAGCACCATAAGCGTAGCTGCACTGAGTTTCCGCTTGATATTTTTCTCGTGGAACATGCGCCCCCCCAGCACGATGGAGAAGAGTGCGCTCGTACGGCGAATCGGTATTGCGAGGCTGACGGGGGCCAACTCAAGCGTCTTGAGCCCGAGGAGGATGCTGATGAAGAAGAGCGCGCCTGCAAGCGCGAGCCACTTGCCGTCTTCCCGGAAGTCTTTCTTCAAGTCGCCCATGTCGAAGCGCACCCATTCAAGCACGAGGAGTTCTGCA
>RFKA01000124.1 GCA_003694385.1 Candidatus Woesearchaeota archaeon
GTCATCAGGGGTAAGAGGTGCTCTCTTGTCGTCGTGAAGAGGAGTTCGTGTGCGCTTCGCGTGAGCGCGAGGCCTTCTGGTGGTTTAGTAGCGATTATGAGGAGGTTCTCTACGAGCCGTTCGCGCGGCCTCGTCAAGGCTTCGACTTCAGCAGCGGCGAGGGGGATGTGTTCTTTTGAGAGCACGAAGAGTGTCTGCTTGGGAGTGTGCCCAAAGCGTGTTTTCTCCGCCGTCTTCTCTCCGGCTCTCATGTTGCTTTGTTGCAATAGTGAAAGAAATATTTAAAAATGCCTTTTCCGGTTGAAACCCTGTATGGCGAAGCGGGGACGACCGACGAAATCAGTGATACGCCAGAATGTCGTCGAAATTCTGTATTTCATGGGTGAAGGCTACGGGTACCAAATCTACAAGGCCTATAAGGAGCTCTTCGCCCCCGTCACGCTCCGCGTCATCTACTACCACCTCGCAAAGGGGAAGAGCATAGGTGAATTCGAGGTTGCGGGCGTCAAGAAGATGACGGGGGATTACTCCTGGGGCCCTGAAGCTGAGCGCATCTTTTACAAGCTCGGGCCGAACGCGAAGCCGAAGATACTCCCCGAGGTCAAGGCGTTCTTCGAGAAGCAGCAGGGCTGATTTTTCTCAGGAAACCCATCAGGGCCATTGCCTCGCGCTGTGTGAGAAAGCTTTTGCCGACGAGGCGTCGCCAGAGTACGCGCTGCGTCTCAAGGCGTGTTTCGCGCGTGAAGTGGTGCTGGTTAAGGACGTCCTCTATCATCTTCTTGATTTGCGCTTTCGTAGAGGCGTTCACGAGGGGGAAGCGCTCCTCGATGGGCTTCTTAAGCGCCGCCGCCTGTAAGGCGTAGAGGACGACGGCGACGCTGTGGCTGAGATTCATGCTTGGCTGTTCTGGCGCTGTCGGGATGGTGACGATGAAGTCGCAGCGTTTCAGGTCATCATTGGTGAGGCCGTCAGCTTCGGGGCCGAACAAGAGACAGACACTGCCTGTTCTCGTTGAGAGTCGCTGGGCGAGCTGGTCGGGGAACAACGGCGTGCGTGGCAGGTTGTAGTCGTCGCCGAACTTCCCCGTGAGGCCGACGACCAAGTCATACCGGGCGAGCATCCCGGGCTCCGCGATTTCGGCTGCGTAGAGGATGTCCTGTGCATGCGTCGCTCTAAAGAGCGCTTCGTTCTCGTCCGGCTTGCACTTGGGCTCAATAAGGAGGAGCTTGTGCACGCCGAAGTTCTTCATTGCGCGCGCGACGGCGCCGAGGTTACCGGGGCGTGACGGCTTGAGGAGCGCCACGGTGAGTTCTAAGTCTCCCGCTGCAGTCATTCCATTTGGAGAATTAACAGTCCCTTTTAAGCGATTCCCCTTAGGTGAGGGCTGCGAGCGCGTCCTTCACCATTGGGGAGAAGAAGAGGATGACGAGTGCGACGAGCGTGATGATGCTCACGCGCGCCCAGAGGGCTTTCCCCCGTTCAGGGCCAAAGAAGTGTTCAGCAGCGGTCTTGAGCATGCGCCCGCCATCCACGGGGCCAAGGGGGAGCAGGTTAGCGAGGCCAAGCCCGAGACTGAACATGATAACCCAGGAGATGAGCTTGGCGAGGTACGCGAGCACCACAAACAAGGCGGTCGTAATGGGGCCTCCGTGCGTAAACTCATTTGTGAGGCCGCGCACTCCAAGGTATCCTTTCGTCGCGTCGTCTGGGTGCTCGCCCGCAATAATCTTGTGCTCGCGCCCCGTTATGCTCGTGAGCGTCACGACATCGCCTGGCTGCAAGCCCTTGAGTTCTTTGAGCAGGTCATTCACGCTGAGCGCGGGCTCGCCATTCACGGAGTTATAGATGACGCCCGGCTCAACACCCGCCGCGGCAGCTCCCGCCTCTACACTCGTGAAGCTGAAGCCAACGGGGGTTGAGAGTAGTACGAGGAGTGGGACGAGCACGGCGCTCCCGATGAGCGCGAAGAGCATGCCTGAGAGGATATTACTGTACGGGCCAGCGGCGAAGAGGCTGAGCTGCACTTTATCAGGCGCTTTCTTGAGTTGCTCCTCGTCTGGCTCGACGAACGCGCCACCTATGGGGCCGAAGACCATGAGTCCGCTGCTCTTCACTTTCACCTTGTGCGCTTTGCTCACGACGCCATGACTGAACTCGTGAATGACGATGACGATGAAGAGTGCGAGCCAGCCGGTGACGAGAGGAATCTTGATGTCGAGACCGGGCACTTTCACGCCGGGGAGCACGAGGCCAACGACGGGAGGCGCTTCGGGTGCAAAGAAGAGGTCGGTGAGTCCTTTGAGGAAAACTCCGATGATGAAGAGCATACCGAGGAAGCCGATGACGATGCCGTGTTCGCCGACTTTCTCTATCGGGCGGAAGACGATGAGGATGAGGAGGTAGATAATGAAGAGCAGGACTGTGGCGCGCGTGAGGAAGAGGCTGATGGTGTCCGGTAAAGGCGTGGCCCACTGCGCGAATGCCATATCGATGCCGACGCCAATCGTCGCGATGAGGAGGAGGGGGAAGACAAACCTGAGGAGGGACTCTCCCTGCGCTACTCGTTGCTGATTCCTCCTCCCGGCGATACGCTCCATGAGCTTCAAGCCGACCTTCGTCTTGTACAAGCCGATGATCTTGTTCTGCCACTCGAATTTCTTCCTGAAGAGCACGATGAGACTGATGAGTGTGGCGTAGAACGCTATCGTGAGGCCGTATTCTGCTAGGAAAGCCATAGGCTAACTCGCCGAGAAGGCGTTTAAGAAGTTTTCTACTTCTTCCGCTTCGGGCGGAGCACCTTCGAACCACATTTCCGACAGCTAATCCTGCCGGCGAGCACTTTCAGAATCGGCGCGCGCACCTTGCTCTTGCACACGCGGCACACGAAGATATTCTGGAACCAACGCGCGTCCGCTTCAGGAAACTTGCCCATGTTCACACCTAACTCGCTTTCTGCATGACTTGCTTCATGACGCGGTCGCTGAGAATCTGCCAATACAGGATGGTATCTCCTTCGCCCACCTTCCCCTGTAGCTCCTCGGGTATCGGGAGGTCGAAGGTCTCATATGTCTCCATATCCATGAGGTTCGCGCTCGTGCCCGTGATGCTCAGTACTTGCGCGTTCTTCTTGCCAATGACGGGCGTTTCGACATGGTCGTGACCGGGCATGACGATTTCGCGCTTCCGCTTATCAATCATCCCCACTGCTTGCAAGCGCACTTTCGCGTGGCCGTGCTTGCCAGGCCGGCTCGTCTGCGTGCTGCTCACGACACAGGCAGCACCATCGATGATAATCGTGTCGCCTTTCTTGAGGCTGCCAACGCTCTTGTGCTTGATTTCACTCATGGGGCGCGGGGAGAGAGGGGTTTTTATAAAGCTTACTGGTATTGGCGAGGGGTGCGGCGTCAGCAGTCAAACTTGCCACCACCAGAGGAGGCGCCGCTTTGGTCTTTTGCCCGCGGCGCGTTGCTCGCGCTTCTTGCGCTGAACGAATGCTTCAAGCCGCTTTTCCACGTCTTTAACCTTAAACTTTTTTTCATCGTCACGGAAGGCTTTCGTGTGCGTGCGCGTGTAGCCTCCCGGGCGCTCGTCGAACTTGTGCTTCTTGTGGAGCATCTCGTGGTACATGACGAACTTGAGCAGTGTTGGGTCTTCGCGCAGCACTTCTGAGATAGTAATCGTGTCCGTTGCGAATGTGTAATGGCCGAGGAGATTGATGCCTTTCCCCCATTGGAGGTTCGGGGTCATCATGAAGCCGTTGAAGTACTCGTCATTCACGTCATCAAAGACCTTCTGCAGCTCTTTGTCGACTTTGTTGACGGGTGCGTAGTCGGTGAGTTTCTTCGTGAACGTGCTGTACAGGTCCTGCTCAAGCGTCTCTTTCTTCGTGTTGTTGAGCTTGTTGAGCAAGTGTTGCATGACGCCAATCTTTATCTCGTCGCTCGTCTCGAGGAAGCGCTTGCTCAGGTTGAATTGGATGCTCCACCACGTGCCCTGCACGGTTGCATTGTACCCTTTGAAGCGGCCGCTGTAACGCACGAGGAGCTCGGGCACCTTCCGGTTCGGGTAGAGTTGCCTGAA
>RFKA01000125.1 GCA_003694385.1 Candidatus Woesearchaeota archaeon
CGTTCCTGACGGCCTGAGCACGAGGTACACCATGTCTGCTCCGTACTGGCTCCGCATCGCGTTCATCGTTTGCACGACGCCCACGTCCTGTGGGAGGACTTTCTCGATACTCGGCTCGATGTGCGTGATGAGCAAGGGGAGCCCGGGGAGTGCTGCGAGCGTGATGAGCAGCGTGATCAAGAGGATGACTGCTGGCGCACGTGCTTGCGCGTCCCCTATTACCTTCCCGATTGTTGCGAGGTTCATCGTCTCCTCCGTTCATGCGCGCTTGTCCGCGCTTGTTTCGTGGCGGTTCGTCCCTGCGTTGTTCGTTTCTTTCTCTTAGTGTGCTTGTCGCTCTTGTAGATGCGGTATTTCTTCTTGAGTTCAGCGCAGATAGCCGCGAATTCCTCGTCCGTCGCGGGGGTGTGGTCGGGCGGGCATACTTCATCTTGCGTGGCGAGGAAGTACTCAGCCTCTACGCCGAAGCGGAGGTGCTTCTTGAGGCTGAAGAAGATGCGCTCTTCGAGGATGAGGAGTGCGGGGAGCGCGCCGATGCTGAGGAGGAACGAGTAACCGACGCCGAGCGTCATGAGGATGCCGAAGCGCCGCATCTCAGGCATGTCTCCCATGAGGAATGCGAGGAAGGCGGCCATGGTGGCGATGGCCGCGCCGGTCAGGGCGACGCCTGTATCCGTGACGGCTGCCTCGATACCCTGGCTGACGCTAAAACCTTGTTTGCGTTCGTATTTGTACTTGTTCATGAGGTGGATTGCGTAGTCAATGCCGATGCCAATGACCATTGCAGCGACGCCACCTGCGAGCGTACTAATGGGGAGGCCTGTGTAGCCCATCGTGCCGTAGAGCCAGATGATGGATGTTGACACGATGATGATGGGGACGATGGCGCTCGTCAGTGTGCCGAAGAGGAGCATGACGATGAGGAAGACGAAGAGCGTCGAGATGTTCTGCGTGACGCGGCGGTCTCGACCGATGAGCTTGCCGAGTTCCTGCTGGATGATGGGTGTGCCCGTCAACTTGTAGGTGAGCCCTGGCGGGTGGCCGAGTCCCTCCATGTCTGCGATGATGCGCTGCGCGATTCGCTTCATGCGTGCGTCATTCGCGCTCACGTCTGTCGTCGCGATGATGATGGTGTTTGTCCGCGCGTCATTCACATAACTATTAATGAGCGAGCGGTACGCGTCGTTCGCGATAACAGCATTGAACGCGTCCTCATCAAGTTCACCGCCCAGCACTGCTGAGAGACTGTACACGGCGAGGATGTCGGTCTCATTAGCGAGCGTCTCGCTCACCAGCCGCACGTACTCGTACGTTGTCCAGTCGAGGACGGTGTCGCGTGTGATGGGGCTTTCCGTGTTCCGCTCGATAACGACCGCAATCATGTCCTGCCCGAGGCCTGCGTCGCGGATCGTGTTAAAGGCCTGGATCTCCTCGAGGGAGCGCGGCATCATGTTCTCGAGCGCGGCGACGGTCTGCACGTGCGGGACGCCGCCGAGGAAGATGAGTGTGAGGGCTATGACGAAGAGGATGGTGAGAACAGGGTGCTCTGTCTGGAAGTGGGCTATTCTCTTGAGTGTTGTCCGGTACATCGTCGAGTAGCTCCCAACGCTCTGCTGGTTCAGAGTGGTGGAACTACGCAGCGTAATGGAATGACGTATATAAACTGCCCTGAGTCGTGCGTCACAGCCATCGTGTATGCACAAGTGTCTGCACAAATGTCACTGTCACAATCCTCCAAAGAGTATTTTAAGAAGCGCTCATTCCCCTCTTTCATGGCAAGCCTCGATGAACAACTTCAGGAGACGCTCCGACGAGAAGAAGACCTTCGGAAGCGCATTGATGAACGGAATGCGAAGAGGCGCATCGAGTGCGCGAGCTGCGATGGTGCACACCCCATCCGGCGTCTCGTCGCGATACAGACGCACTGGTACGTTGAGCCGCATGGCTGCACGGGTGGTGATTACTGGAGAGAAGGAGAGCTGCAATACATCTGTCCAGAAACGGGTGTTATCAATCGCTTGCTCTTCAATAACGATGATGTTCCGTGGGGGGAGCGGCGGGACTTCGCGAACGACCCCGAAGCGCAGTTCAAGAGGAACTATAGGCGCTTGTTCAAGGAAGTGAGAGACAGCCATGGCCCCTTGAGCGAGCCGTGGGTGAATAACTTCTATGTTGATAGGCATCGGAAAGAATTTGGTCTTGTTGAGAAACGGAGATAGCCTCGAGTCACGCGGCCTTCAGGGTGTATTTCCAAACGCCTGGTAGATGCCTTGGAAGCAAGCTGTTCTGCTGTTTTTGGTAGAGATTCTTCCCAGAATATTGACGGGCCCGAGGCTATTTGTACTTGTTTTTTGGTTCATCCCGAGGGGCTCACGCTAGTGAGTAGCCCGCCCGGATTCGAACCGTGGTCACTTCGGCTTTGCCTGCGTTCTCAGGTTCTTATCCGGAGGGGCTCGTGAGTGAGGCACAAGGCCTCACGACCATAGCCCCGCCCGGATTCGAACCGTGGTCGCCAGCTTTCTTCGCAGGGGGCTCGAGTCGCAAAGCGACGAAGCCCATCGTCCCACGTTTGGTAAAACGTTGCGCCAAAGGCTGGAATGATTGGCCGCTACACCACGGGGCTGTTGCGTTGTGCGAGATGAGGGCTTGTTTAAAATTTATTGGTTCTGGTCTGCGAATTGCTTCATGCAGAACGTTTTGTAGCGCTCTGGGAGCTCGTTGCAGTCGTCGGTTGTCTGCGCGTTCGTCGCGATAGTGGTGAAGCAGAGGTTCTCAAGCTGGCTGTCCTGGAGCTCGCTGCACGTGGCGGGCGTGTTCGAGCGGACGCTCGTCATGTAGATGCAGCCATCGCGCCGGGGGTTCTGTTTGTTGAGCCTGAGGCAGCCGTACGGGTCGTTTTCTGAGCGGCTGATCCCGTCGATGCACTCTTCTCTCCTCGCTCCTTCTTCCATCGAGACGCACGTGAGCCAGTCGTTCGTCGCGTGAGCGATGTCATTGAGGCAGTCATTTTTCGCTCCCGTAGTGAGTGTCTGGCACGCTTCCACATCTTCTCTCGCGATGTAGATGTCGCGCTTGCAGAACTCTCTGCTCTCAGTGCTCGTGATGCGGTCACAGATTGCGGGGTTGTCCGCCGCTGCTGCGACGTCAGTGAGGCACCACGTCTGCGTGTTTCCTTCGAGCGTGTCACAGAGAGCGTCGTCGTGCTGCTCGACGGCGAGCTCAACGATACAGGAGCCTCTATCTGTTGCTCCTTCGCAGGCTGTTGGCGTCGTCGTGCACGCCGCGAGGAAGAGCGTGCCGAGGAGCACTGCCGCGAGGATGTGCTGCATTGTGTTGCGCATTGCGCGCACGACAACAGCCATTTTTATAAATCTTGCTCTCCTTTTTCGGTACAATGAAGCGGGAGGAGGTGGCGCTTGAGTTCCGTCGCAAGGTCTTGCACATATTTTTTGGTTTGTTCCTCGCGCTTGCCATCCTCGGAGGAGTGCCTCTTCTCGCCTTGCTCCTCGCGGCAGTGCTGTTCATCATCGCGAGCGCACTCTACCGTCTCGGCCTGCTTCCCTTCTTCGGGGTGTTCTTCGACGTGTTCGAGCGCGAGCACGAACGCCGGCGCGTACCGGGGAACGCTGTCATTCAAGGCTTATTCGGTGCCGCGCTCGCCTTGTGGCTTTTCGGCGTTGTCCCTGCCGCGGCCGGCATGCTCGTCCTCGCGGTGGGTGATGCCGTCGCGGTGTGGGGGGGCCTCGCCTTTGGTCACTATACGTTCCCGTGGAACCGTCAGAAACACATTGAAGGGCGTCTCCTCGGCGTGTTGCTCTCAGCCATCGCTCTTCTACTATTCTACCCCTTCTGGAAGGCGGTGGTGGCCGCGACGATTGCGCTCCTCATTGAGAGCATCCCCTTGCGTCTCGGGCCGCTAAAGATTGATGATAACTTGACTGTGCCGCTCGCCGCAGCGCTTATTCTTTCCCTGTTGCCTGTCTGACCGCTGCGTAGAATGCGTCGAGCTCGAAGGGCTTTGCGAGGAACCCCTTGTAATTACGGTAGGCGCTGAGCCTGGTGTCAAGTGCTCGCCGCGTTGCCTCACTCTCGCCGGAGACCATCAGGACGGGTGTCGATGGGGCGACCCGTTGCATCTCCCTGATGAGGGTCTCGCCGTCCATAAAGGGCATGGCGTAATCTGTTAGGACGAGCGCGTACGTTTTCTCGGTGAGGCGCTCGAGCGCTTCGCGGCCATTCGTTGCGGTCTCGACGCCGTAACCCTCGTCCTGCAAGATGTCCGTGAGGAGCGCTCGTTGTCCGGCATTGTCATCGACGACGAGGATGCTCATATCTTCCCTCCTGTTACTCCCGTTCCTGTTAGTTTACGCAGGAACTTTGAACACGGGTGGCCGGTTCTTGTTCAGTACCGTGATGTGCACGACCTGTGAATCAATGAGCTGCCCATCCGTTACCGTGACGCGCACTGTGTGCTCGCCGGCATCATCATAGGTGGTCGTGTACTCTGCTTCCTGCATCCAGCCATCAACCTCGAAAACGAGCGGGTCGCCTTCGCGGTCCGACGCGACGAGCGGTAGCCTGATCGTCTCTCCCTCGGAAACGGTGATATCGTCGATGGGCTCGAGGACTGGCGCGGTATTCACCATTTTGACTTCGACGGCGACGCGGCGCTTCGCGATTGCCTCGCCATCCGTCGCGATAACGTCCACAGCGTACGTCCCCGCGTCGCCCTCTTGGGTGTGCCAGACTCCTTGCTCATCGAAGGGCTCGCTGACCGTGACGTGCACGTCGTCCCCGTCGGGGTCGCTGATGCCGCTCGTATCGATACGGAGCGTGTCCCCTTCTTGTGCCGTGAGCGAGCTTGGGAAGTCTGCGGGGAAGGCTGGTGGGCGGTTGACGTTCTCGACCTCGATGACGACGGTGGCTTCACTCATCCCTGC
>RFKA01000022.1 GCA_003694385.1 Candidatus Woesearchaeota archaeon
ACAAGTCGTGACGCTCACGCGCCCGACACTCATCACCACGCCGCGTGGCCAAGAACGAACGAACATCCTCGCTCTCGAACACGAAGGACTCTATGTACTCCCCGACCGGACACTCGCCGCCAACCTCCTCAGTGACAAGGAAGGAGACCTCACACCCCCACAGAACCTCACGCGCACAGCAGGGGAAACAGCAGGAGAAGAGAGCGACCTCGTCCCCCGCGAACTCACTGACCTTTTCCTCTACGCCGCGCTAGCACTCCTCTTCCTCGAACTCCTCTACCTCACGTACCGCGGTGACTTCTAATGCTCCCACAAGTCACAACACTGCTGCCGTTCCATATCACGAACCCCTTCTGGCTCCTCGGTATACCTCTCGCGCTCATCCTCCTCATCTTCCTCGTCACGCGCACCTTTGTCACCCTCCCCCTGACACGAGAGCAGCGACGCCACCAGCGACGGATGCGCATCTTCCTCGTCATCACCCGCCTCCTCATCATCACCTGCTTGCTCATCGTCCTCGCACAGCCATACACGGAAGAGACGCGAGAAGTCCAGGGCGACGCGCGCGTCACGATCCTCGTGGACCAGAGCAAGAGCATGCAATTCATGGATACGAGTTTCCGTGAAGCACTCGCCTCCGCAGTCTCCGCGGGCGTCGCGACGACAGTGAGGGAATTCGGCACAGACCTGACGAGCGATGTTGGGAGCGCGATACTCCAGAACCTCGAACCAGGCGGCACCATCCTGCTCTTAAGTGACGGATACCCAACGAGCGGCGCTGCCCTCCAAGATGTCGCGTTCTACGCCACAACCATCAACGCGACGATCAGCGCCATCAACCTCACCCCTCTCGCGCAGGAATGGAGCGTCAGGGTGGCAGGTCCGGGGAAAGTTCTGAGCGAGAGTGACACGAACTACCGCGTCATCGTCGAAGGGACGGACGACGCGCCCGTCCCACTCACGGTCACCATTGATGGCACGACAGTCTTCCAAGAACGCGTTACGCCAGGAACCTATCCATTCACGACGAAATTCACGACGGGCGCACACGAACTCGAAGCACGCATCACGACGCAAGACGGCTACGCAGATAATGATGTGTACTGGAAGAGCGTCACGGCCATTGAGAAACCAACCATCTTGCTCGTCACAACGAAGACGAGCCCCCTCGAGCTCCTCTTGAAAGAACTCTACACGGTCGAGAAACGCTCGCGGCTCCCCGAGAACCTCGACCCCTACTACGCCATCGTCGCGAACGACGTACCCGTCGAGAACCTCGCGAGCACCACGCTCGATGAGTACCTCATCGATGAAGCGGGCGACTACTATGGCGGCGGCCTCGTCCTCTTCGCCGGCCTCAACAGCTTCGATAAAGGAGGCTATTCGGGCAGCGCTCTCGAGCAGTTCCTCCCAGTGAAAGTCGGACAGGGAGAACGACGGAAGGGAACGACGAACCTCGTCTTCGTCGTTGATGTCAGCGGGGGCGTCGGCGGAACAAAATACGTTGCTGACCGCGGCGTCCTCGCGGAGGTCACAGAAGCAGTTCCCACAATCGATGTCATCAAGGCACAAGTCTACAAGGCCGTCGAACAACTCCGCATCGAGAACCGCGTCGGCATCATCATCTTCGGCGTCCCCCCAGACACGGGAGGCACACTATCAGAGAACATCGCTTCGAGCGTTCGCGTCCTCACCCCGCTCGACTACCTCTACAATAACCGGAAAGAGCTCTTGAACGCGATACCCCGAATCACGGGAGGAGGCCCAAGCGCACTCGACATCGCACTCAAGGCGGCAGCGGAGATGCTCAAGAACCAGCAGGGTGACAAAGTCATTGTGCTCCTCACGGATGGCCGCTACTGTGCAGGACTCGGGGCGGAGTGCCCCGAAGGGAAACAAGTGAAGACCCTCGTGAGCAATATGAAGCGCATCTACGGCATCAACTTCATGACCATCGGCGTGGGAACAGCCGACGAGAACCAGTTCCCCAAAAAAGTCGATGAAGTCTTCCTGAAGAGCCTCGCAAAAACAGGAGACGGGACGTACGACCGCGCCACGAGGCTGAACACGCTCCTCATCAAGTACGGCGACCCCAAGGCAAAAGCTTACGGGGACGAGTTCCAACTCGTCCCGCTGAGCCTCACCCACTTCATCACAGAGGACGTCGAGCCGACGGCCACGCTGAACGCCTACGCGCAAGTCGTACCGAAAGACACTGCTGAGCTCCTCATCACGACTGACAGCGGACAGCCAGCTCTGACCGTCTGGCGCTATGGAAATGGACGCGTCGCCACGTGGACTGTCTATGCAGGCGGTAACCTTGGCCAATTACTGAACGAGGACAATAGCATCCTCATCAGCCGCACAATTAACTGGGCTATTGGTGACCCGCAGCGGAAACAATCATCCTTCGTCGATATTCCTGACGTGCGCAGCAACGAACACGGAGTCATCACCATCCGGAGCGACACGCCCATCACGAGTGAGGTTCTCGATTTCACCAAGGAAGGCAACACGTACACCGCGAGTTTCACGCCCGGCCCCCTCGGCTTCAACAAACTCTTCGGGGCAACGTATGCAGTCAATCGGCCACGTGAATACGACCACATCGGCATGAACCCCCTCCTCGCGAGCACCGTCGCCTCAACCGGAGGGAAACTATTTAAACCAACTGAGAGCGATGCAATTATCGAGCACGTCAGAGAGGTCTCGAAGCGAGTCATGGTGGAACGCGAGGACGTGGCGCTTCCCTTTATTGCCGCGGCGCTCTTCCTCTTCCTCGTCGAGATTTTCATCAGGCGGCTCACTGAGCGGAGGCGACAATGAGCTACTTAGGCAAGCACATCAACCTTATCCTCCTCCTCGTCCTCCTCCTCGTCGT
>RFKA01000023.1 GCA_003694385.1 Candidatus Woesearchaeota archaeon
TCATAGGTCCCGACTGTGACGCTGCGCTCCTCGAGCACTTGGAGCAGCGCGTTTTGGAGTTTTTCAGAGCAGCGGTTAATCTCGTCGAAGAAGAGGATGCCGCCGTCGGCACGGAAGATCTTCCCTTTCGCAAAGGCTTCGATGCTTGTCGGCCCGTGCGTGAGCGCCTTCGCAGGGTCAATATCGCCGATGAGATCCTCCGCTGTCAGGTCTGGGCTGCCTTGGACGCGAACGAAAGGGACGTCGCCGAGCACTGCCGCGACGTTCTTCGCAAGCGTCGTCTTCCCCACACCCGGCGGGCCGACGAGGATGGTGTTGCGTCGTGCAAGGAGCGCGGACTTAAGCGCTTGCTTCGCAGCTTCTTGCCCGATAATGTTGTCGAATTGAGCCGTTATGAGTCTTTGGAGTTCCATCCGACGCGAAAGGCGCAGCTACTTTATAACTATGATGGAACTATGCTGGAAGGCAGAGAGGCCAGTGTTGCAGGGAGGCCAGTACTGGCCTGCACGTGCCAGGCGTTCTTGTGGAGCGAGGGCTTTCCTTCACTGCTTCGGCAAAACATTTATAGATTCTCTGCTCGGGGAGAGTATGAGGTGGGATGTGTGCGCGGCCAAGTCAGTGTAGAGTACCTGGTTATTATTGCGTTCACCTTCGCCATCCTCGTTCCCGCACTCTATTTTTTCAGCGCGTTTTCCCAGGATTCCTCGAGCAATGTTGCCGCCGCGCAGAACGTACGGCTCGGCAATGAGATGATTGCGACTTCAGTGAAGGTCGTCGCGCAGGGGAGCGGCTCGTGGCTAACTCTCGAGACGACCGTTCCTGATGGTGTGAAGGAGATCAACGTGAGTAAAGACGGGAAGGAGCTCGTCATCACTTTTGACAGTCCTTACGGCGAGACGAGCGCGGTGTTCTTCAGCGATCTCACGTTGAACGCGAGTCTCTCCCACGGTCTCGGGGGGAGCGTCTTCCGTTCGGGGGCGCACGCGGGGCTTACGAAGTTCCGCTTCACTGCGCAGGAGTCGGGCCAAGTCGCCATTGAGGAGCGCCCATGAGGAGAGCCCAATCAGGACCGGAATTCATCGTGCTCTTCGGCTTCCTCATGCTCGTCTTCCTCCTCTTCCTCATCGCGCTGAACAACCGCTACGTTGAGCAGCGGGAGCTCAACAGGGAGCTTCTCTATGCGGGCCTCGCCGACCGCCTTGAAACGGAGATTCTCATCGCGAGCCAGGTGGCGGCGGGGTATCGCCGGCAGTTCAGCCTCCCCTACACGCTGGACAGCGAACCCTACAATGTCACGCTCGAGACGAGCGACACGCTCGTGATTTACGGCGAGTCGACAACGAACGAGTACCTGCGCTTCTTGAGCGTTCCTGTCACGCTCGTCGGCGGAACGACGAACACCTTGTTCCCTCCCGGCAACCCCACAATCATTATTGAGAACGACCCTGTGCTCGGCGTGCGCATCAGGAAGGACTGCGTCCTCAATAATGTCCCGCTCGTTGAATGCGTATGATGGCGCGACACTTTGGCACTGGTGCAGACCTGTTCCCCTGGGGTTTTCTGGGCTAAGCAGTACAAGACCTCGCTGTGTTCTCACTCCTGGCGAATCGTAACCTTTATATACTCTCCTCGCGCGGTCTGAACACGGTGGTTGCATGATTGGCGCGTTCAAGCGGTTTCTCTCGCTCTTCTTTGGCGACCTCTTCAAAGAGAAGGGAGAAGTGAAGCTCGGCCTCTATGGCCCCCCGAATGGGGGGAAGACAACGCTCGCCAACAGGATTTGCAAAGACTGGGTTGGCGAGGAAATGGGGCGCGCCTCGAAGATCGCCCACGAAACCCGTGAAGTGCAAATTAAAGAGCAGATTGTCATCAAGCGCAACGGGAAAGAACTCCTGTTCAGCCTCGTCGACACGCCTGGTATCGCGACGAAGATAGACTTCGAGGATTTCATCAAGGACGGCCTGAAAGAAGCGGAGGCGAAGTCGCGAGCGAAAGAAGCGACGAAGGGCGTCATCGACGCTATTAAGTGGCTCGACGACATGGACGCCGTCATCGTCGTGCTCGACGCGACGAAAGACCCGTACACGCAGGTGAACATCACTATTATCGGCAACCTCGACGCACGGAAGATACCTGTGCTGCTCGTCGCGAACAAGATGGACCTCAAGAAGGCCGACCTCAAGCACGTCCGGGCGGCGTTCCCGCAGTACGAGGTTATCGGCATCAGCGCGAAGACAGGCGAGGGTGTCGACGAGCTCTATGGAAAGCTCTTCGAACTGCGCAAGAAGGCGCTCAAGAGGAAATAATGGCACGGAAAAGAGGTTTGCTGACACTCCAGTTCGTCCCCTACGTGGACATCGAGCGCTTAGCGAGTCCTGACCGTGTTGAGAAACTCCTGAAGATTGTGAAAGATGAGAAGATCGTCCTCCTCGAGGGGCGGCTCAAGAGTCGAGAAGAGGCAGAGCTCATCCGCCGCACGATGGAGGACATCGATGACTCGTTCAAAGGCATCGAGATCAGTCCCGTTACGCAGGGAAGCAAGGAAGAGCTCGCGTTCTTCCAACGCATACGCGCAAAACTCATCGACCTTCTCCTCGGCGACCGCCGCGGACTCACCATCATTGGCCCCGCGAGCATTGTGAAAGAGATCCGCAAGGACCCTGACAAGATACAGCTGCTCACTGAAGACGTGAAGAAGAAGTAGCCACTATGCCCCACCAATGCGTTAAGTGCGGAGAATTCTATGACGATGACGCCGAGGAAATCCTCAAAGGCTGCGAGAACTGTGGCGGCAAAGTCTTCTTCTACGTGCGGAAAGGAAAAGAGGAACTCTTGAAGGAGCAGCGCCAAGTGGAGCTCTCTGATGCTCAACGCGAGCAGATTGAGCACGACGTCTACGACCTCATTGGGAACGAGATTGACCGTGACCGGCCCGTCGTGCTCGACCTCGAAGCGATTAAGGTGGGGAAGCCCGGCCAGTATGAAATCGACCTCGTGAGCATTCTCGACGAGAAACAACCGCTCGTCTACAAACTTGAAGACGGAAAGTACGTTGTTGACCTCATCGAGTCCTTCAGGAAGATGCGCGGAGAGAAATAATCGCTCCCTCTGTTCTTCCTGCCACCTTAAGCTTCCCGCGCCTCCACGCTCGACCACTACTAATTCGACCACTACTAATATAAGCAACCGTTCTTCCTGCAGAGTATGCTCCTCGTCGA
>RFKA01000024.1 GCA_003694385.1 Candidatus Woesearchaeota archaeon
CGCTTGAGGATGGGCTCAGCCATGCCGGTGATGTGGTGAGCTGCAGCGCCGTCGAGTTGCTCGAGTACCGGCCAGACGAATGCTCGGGTGAGGAGCTTCGCTGCTTCGTCATCTGTGAGGCCGCGACTCGTGAGGTAGAAGCGTTTCTCGTCATCGATGCGGCTCGCCGTTGCTGCGTGGCTGCAGCGCACATCGTCATGGTTGATGTAGAGCCGCGGGCTCGCCTTCACCTCCGCGTCGGGGCTCATGAGGAGGCAGTCTTCTTGTTGAAACGCTTCGCTCTTTGGCGCATTATTGATGCGGAGCGTGCCTTCATAGATTGCGAGGCTTTTCCCGCGGAGCACGCCTCTCGTCAGGAGGTTGCTCGTCGTGTGCGCGGCATCGTGCGTTGCGGTCGCACCGTAGTCAATGAGGTCATTATCGCCAAGGTAGATGCTGAGCATCTTCGTGCCAGCTCCCTCCCCAACAAGGCTCGTCTCGGCTCGGCTGTAGGTACTACCTGTTGTCGCGTTGAGTTCGAACAAGGTGAGTGTTGCGGCGCGCGCGAGTCGTCCTCGCTTTCTCGTGAGGATGGTGCCGCGCATGGCCTGGAGTTGCGCATAGTGTACGTGCGCATGTTCTCCCACGAGGAGTTCTGCGTAGTGGCTCGCGAGGCGCGCGTCGCCAGTGAAGCGTTCAATTATGACGCAGTTGACTCCTGGCTCGATAGTGAGTGTTGTATCGTGGAACGCGTCCTTCGTGAGCACGTGGGTGATGATGAGTGGCTTATCGAGCGTGCGGGTGACGGTGATGTGCAGCGCTCCCGTGCACCGGCGCTCGTGTTCATAGCGTATGGCATCTTTGGAGGCGTGCGTCTGAGGTGGTGGTTCTGCTGTCACGATAACCGCCTCGCCTGGTTTCTCGCCAGAACTTAGCGCCACGTGTATGTCAGGCGCTGGTTCGCGCTCGCCGTCCCAGCTGAATCGCAAGGCGTTCCAGCTTCCCGTTGGTGTGGTGATGTGTGTTTGTCGCTCCATGGGGTCACCCGAGGCTGCCTTCGATTTCCAGTGTGATGAGTTTATTGAGCTCGACCGCGTATTCAAGCGGCAGCTCTTTTGTTATGGGCTCCATGAAACCGTTCACGATCATCTCGACTGCCTGCTCCGCGGTGAGGCCGCGACTCATAAGATAGAAGATGTTCTCGTCGCTGATGCGGCCGACGCGTGCTTCATGTGCAACCTCGACATCGTGTTCTTTGACCTCAATCGCGGGCTCGGTGTCTGTGCTGCTCTCGGCGTCGAACATGAGCGCGTCGCACTCGACGCTCGCTTTCGCGCCGCGTGCTCCTTTCTTGATGAAGAGGTGGCCGCGATAGTTCGTCCGGCCGCCGCCTTGACTGATGCTTTTTGCTGTGATCGTTGATGTTGTGTGCGGAGCGAGATGGTAGACTTTTGCGCCCGTATCTTGGTCCTGGCCCTTCCCCGCAAAGGCGATGCTGAGGTGGACGGCGCGTGCGCCACGTCCCTTGAGGACGCTGCAGGGGTAGAGCATCGTGACGCCCGAGCCGAGGTTCCCCCCGACCCATTCGATGATGCCGTCCTGTGCGACGTGTGCACGCTTCGTGTTGAGGTTGTAGGTGTTTTTGCTCCAGTTCTCGACGCTGCTATAGCGACAGCGCGCGTTCCTCCCAACGAAAATCTCGACGCCGCCTGCGTGGAGGCTGCTCGCTTCGTAGCGTGGCGCACTGCAGCCTTCGATGTAGTGCAGGTCTGCTCCCTCTTCAACAATGATGAGCGTGTGCTCGAACTGGCCCATGCTCTTTGTGTTCATGCGGAAGTACGCTTGCAGTGGTATCTCGACCTTCACGCCTTTCGGGACATAGATGAATGTGCCGCCGCTCCACACCGCGTAGTGGAGGCTGATGAAGTAGTGGTCATTGATGCCGATGCACTTGCTGAAGTGGTTCTTGACGAGGTCGGGGTATTTCTGCACAGCTACGTCGAGGTCTTCGAAAATGACTCCTTGCTTTGCAATCGCTTCTTTGAGGTTGTGGTACACGACTTCGCTGTCGAACTGTGCGCCGACGCCCCCCAGTGCGTGCCGCTCGGCTTCAGGGATTCCGAGTTTCTCGAAGGTATCCTTGATCTCTTCGGGGACATCGTCCCAGGACGTGCTTTGGTCGGCGTCGGGTTTGACAAAGTAGGAAATCGCGTTCAGGTTAAGCCCTGAGAGGTCGGGACCCCAGGAAGGGGGCTTGTTCTTTGCCCAAGCACGGTATGCTTTCAGTCGTATCGCGAGCATCCATTCGGGTTCGTTCTTCGTCACGCTTATGCGGCGGACGATTTCTTCCGTGAGTCCTGGCTGCTCGATGTATCGTGCCTTGATGGCGCTTGGTAGTTCGTGCCGTTCACGAGAGATTTCGATGGTCATGGGAATGTTGGCTTCGTGCCGCATTTGTGGCAGGTACTGCAATGCGCACGCGCATGTTCCTCCATCAAGGTAAAGAGTGACCCTCTCCCGTGCTTTACAACGGGGCTCTCAGTGTTGAGTGCATAGCGCATCTCCCGTCCGTGCTTCTCAACGCTGACGATGCGGCACGCGCGGAGTATCTGGAGCGCGTGGCTGACGCGTGATCGTTCTGCGTTGGTGGCGTTCGCGAGTTGCGTGACGTTCTTCGGCGCGGCTTCAAGCTCCTTGACGATTGCGAGCCGGAGCTCATTCGCCAGTGTTTCAAAGCAGAGTTCGTACTGCCCCATACGTGAAACGTGTTTCACGCTTTCTTTTAAATCTTCTGTTAGAAGAGTGCCACGACTATCAGACGACGGTCTCACCGGTAGCTCTTCTGGCGTTTCGCCCGCGCCTTTCCATGACTATTCGGCTTGCGAACTTCTTTGCGGCGAACGTCGGCAACGAGGAGCTGTCGGTCATAGTCGAGGAGCACACTCTTTAGGCTTGGCTTGTGCTCGGCGAGTGCGCGGCCAATAGCGAGGCGCACAGCGTCAGCCTGGCCCGTCTGGCCCCCTCCGGAGACGCGTACGCGGATATCAACTTTCTCCGCATCTGCTCCTGCGAGGAGGAGTGGCTCAAGAATTCTTTGGCGCGCAATGGGCGTGCCGTAATAGTTGAGCAAGAGATTATTAATCTTAATTGTGCCCGTGCCAGCGGTGAGCGTTGCGCGGGCGATGGCTCGTTTCCGTTTACCGCTCGTGACGATTGTTTTCTTAGCCATAATGCTTGCCTCCGAGCTCCGTGCAGAGTTTCCCGATGGTGATGCGTTGCAAGTTGGGGAGTTTGGACGCGTTCGCCTCGGGGAGCGTGATTGCTTCTCCGCCAATTTCTGCTGGCGTGCCGATGAAGCACTTGATGCGTCCAAACGCGGTTCGTCCCCGCACAGTCTTGGGGAGCATCCCTCTAATGATGCGGCGCAGATAACGGTCTGGCATCTTGGAGTAGTAAGGTCCTTTCCTCGGAACCCCTCTGACGAATTTCTTGTACTTTGCCTCGTTAATTGTGCGCCGTACATCGCCACTGATGACTGCCTTTTCCGCATTAATGATCATAACGGTTTTGCCGAGGAGTGCCTGCTTCGCTGCATATGATGCAAGCCGCCCGGCGATGAGTCCTGTTGCGTCGATGGTTACCATTTACCCTATGATGCGGACGTTCTTCCCGTCCGGTACTTTCTTCGTGAGTTCTGTGAGTGACATGAGAGTGCTGCCATTCGCAGCGAGTTTTGCGCGGGCGCTCTCGCTGTACTGGGCGGCCGCGATGGTGACTTTCTTCGTGAGCTCCCCTTCGCCGAGGAGTTTACCAGGGACGACGATGAGCTCTCCTTCTTTGGCAACTTGGTCGACTCGCCAGAGGTTCACGACTCTGCGTTGCCGTGTCGGCTTCTCGAGGTCCGTCGCGACGCGCTTCCAGAGCGGGCGCTTCCGCTCGATGGCGAGCCGCTTGAGCTCGGCGATGACCGTTGTGAGTTGCTGGTTCTTCATTGTCTCAAACCGTTGATGAGGGGGACGGGATTCGAACCCGCGCAAGCACTAAGCTACTAGGCGTCTGAAGGGCCGACCTTCGTACCCGGCAACCCGGAATGGGCGACCCTGCCTCAACCTAGCCCGGTTGACCACTGCGGCACCCCCTCAGAGCGCCTTCACGAGGCTAGCGAACTCTTTGAGTTTGCGTTGCATGCGCTCGATGGCTGTGTTGATGATCGTCGTCGGACTCAGCTGGCCCCAGCTTTCGATGACGAAGACGAATGCGTCGTCTGCATAGCTCACGCGTATGTCACTGCTCACGTCTTCGTAGGCACCGGCGTGCTCTGTAAGGAGGAGTTGCTTGTCATCAATGACGAGTTTTCCTCCTTTCTCACTGATGGCGGTGAGTGACAGGTCTTTGAGGTTCGCGGCGATTGCTTTCGTGTCCGCGTTCTTGCTGATAGTGATTGTTGGCCTCTGCCGATAGTAGGCAAGGCAGGGGCTCCACTTGGCGTGCTCTCTGCCAACGCCAAGGACTGCTGTCGCGATGAGTTCGACATCTTGTCCTTCGAGGAGCTTCACAATGGGCATATCGGGATACACGGGCTTGACCTTGGGGTCTTTGAAGTTGAGGTCCTTCGCGTAGACAACACAAGGCCCTTTCGCTTTGAGTGTTGCCTTCACGCTCGACTTGGCACTGTAGTCCCCGCTTTCTTTTTCGGTCTCGGAGGGGAGTGAGTATGAGCCGAGGTCCGTCGCGAGTGGTAGCAGACCAAGCCTGAGCGCGATAATTTCATCATAGAGGATGCTGCTGTTCTTCGTGAACTCCACAAGCTCTATCGCAAGTGTTGGTACCTCATTCATACAGAGCCGTCGAAGCGTGTTCATGTGAGCGTACGTTGTGTTCTCGCAGAGCACGACGAGCTCGTTAGCCCCTTTACTTATCGTTGTTGTTTTCATACGCGGCGCCCTCTCCGGCCACCTTTCTTGCGGCAGCCACCATGGGGTATGGGGGTGACATCTTCGATGAGCCCTATACGAAGACCGCGACGCGACAAGGCGCGGACTGCTGCTTGTGCACCGGGACCGGGGTTGTTCGGTCCATTATGGCCCCCGGGTGCACGAATCTTCACGTGGAGCGCAGTGACTCCTTTGTCACGGCAGATCTCGGCTGTTTTCGCAGCCGCGCTCATCGCCGTCGTCTGGCTGCTCTTGAGCCGGTCACTCTTCACCATTTGTCCGCCCGTGACGCGCGCAATCGTCTCGCTACCCGTGATATCCGTAACGTGGATAATCGTATTGTTATAACTCGCGCGGATATGAGCGACTCCCCAACGTGAATTCTTATCTGCTTGTGAGCGTTGGCCTCTGTGCTGGCTACGAGGTGTGCGGCTTGCTGAAGTCATTGCTCTCCCTCCGCGTTCTGAGCACGCTCAGTTGAAGGAGTCTTTGACTGTTGAGCTTGTGCGGGTTGAGATTGCTTTGCTGTTTGCGCGTCTGGCGCCGTGGTTGTTTCCTCTCCACCCTTGGGCCCTTCGCCCTTGGATTCCTCAGCCTTGGACTCCTCAGCTGACTCCTCATCTTTGGACTCCTCAGCGGCTTCTTTTCCACGGGCCTCCTCCTCATCTTTCACATCATCAGCTTTCACGATGGGCGTCGCTTTCTTCTCCCCTACGAGCACTTCCGCCTCGGCGATATCTTTCTCGTCAAAGGCGAGAATCTCCTCTTCTCCTTCCGTTGTTTTCTTCTTCTTCGCCTCTTCCTTGGCTCGTTTCTTCAATAGCTCTTCTTCACTGAAGCGCTCGGGATGCTGCTCGCTGATGAAGGGGCTCCTCGTCGCGAACCCCACGCTTGCCTCCTCCTCAACGGTCACGAGGTAGCTCGGGCTGGTGACGACGGTGTCCCCGACGACGACATGGCGGTGCGTAATCATCTGCCGTGCTTGGCGAGGGCTTCGAGCCAAGTTCTTTTTCACCATAATTGTCTGAAGGCGACGGTTCATGATATCGTTAATCGTGAGGCCGAGAATGTCATCGAATGTCGCTCCGTGCTTGATGAGGCCGAGACGAACCATGCGGTTGATAAGCTGTTCTCGCTCCTTATCCGCTTGTGCTCCTTGCTGGGCAATGAGCGCTTTCGCCCGGTCCTTGAAGCGTTTGAGGTACGTGCCCATCTTCCAGATTTCTTTCTTGTTGGCAAGGCCGAACTCCTTCTTGAGCTGCTTCTCTTCTTGGATGCGGCTCCCAATCCAAGGGTGGCGGGGCGTCTCGTACTTCTTCCTGATGCGTTTGGGGTCTCCCATCGTTACTTCCTGACCACGGTGACTCGTTTCTTAATCGTGACTTTACCCTTGTTCGGGCGATAGTTGCTGCGTGTCCGCTGACCGCGCACGGGGAGGTTCGCCTGGTAGCGGATTCCTTTGTAGCTCCGCATCTTCATCTCGCGCTTCTTATCCTGCTCGAGCGTGTAGGCGATGTCTCCCATAAGGAGATGCTTATCTTCTCCGCTTTCTGGGTCTTTACGGCGATTGAGGAGCCAGACTGGCAAGCCGTGTTTCTCGGGGTTGAGCACGACCTCGCTGAGGCGCTTCTCTTCTGCTTCACTGAGCTCTCCTGCGCGTTTGGTACGAGGGATTCCGGCTGCATGCGCAAGGGCGACGGCAAGATTGAAGCCAACGCCTTTGATGCGCTGAAGCGCCATCTGCAGTGGCTTTTCCCCCTTCAGGTCTGTATTCGCAATGCGAACGATGTGCTTGAATTCGGCCATTCTGGGTCTTCTCGTCTCTCGCACTGAATGGTCGTGGAGAAGTGCTGTTCAGCCGCCCTCCACGCTTGCACTCGGGCGATTTCCGGGGGAGAACAACGA
>RFKA01000126.1 GCA_003694385.1 Candidatus Woesearchaeota archaeon
GAAGCTTCTCTTCGAGGCTCATAGGGGTGGGAACACGCCACTTTTCTTAAGTTTTTCACCATGTGAGCCAGTGCAGGACGAAATGGTTGCCGCGGCGCACGAGGAACCGCCGGAACTCATCACCGACCAGCGTGAGGAGCGCGAATGGCACGCTGATGAGCCAGTGCCACCAGAGGAGTGGTGCGGTGCCGAAGAAGGCGTTTGCGAGGGGGACATAGGCGATGACGAGGCAGATGATGACTTCAGTGAGGATACCCACATTGACGAGCATGTTGCTGAAGAGTCCGACTGAGAAGAGGCTTTGCCGCCGTGTCCGGCAGATAATGACGTCCGCAATCTGACAGATGATGATGCTCACGAAGAAGGCGGTTATCGCTTGCCGGTACACAGGGTCGGTTGAGGCCAAATCCTGTCCCCAGGTCCAGCCGTTCGTGAATAGCACTGTGAAGAAGCTCGTGAAGCCTGCGGCTGCTTGGAGAACGCCGATGATGCCGTAGCTCATCCCGAGGAGGCTTGGCGTGAGCAGGCGCTCATCCCTTCTGCGCGGCGGTTTCTTCATGACGTCTGTCTCGGGGAGTTCCATGCCGAGGCCGAGCGCTGGGAGGATGTCCGTGCCGAGGTCGATGGCGAGGATGAGGACGACGGTGAGTGGCAAGGGGATGTCGAGGAGGACGTACGCGATGAATGGCGTAATTTCTGGAACATTGCTCGTGAGGATGTAGGCGATGAACTTCTTGATGTTCTCGAAGATTGTGCGCCCTTCCTTCACGGCGGCGACAATCGTGCTGAAGTCATCGTCGAGGAGGACCATGTCGCTCGCTTCCTTCGCGACGTCCGTGCCAATTTGGCCCATTGCGACGCCCATGTCCGCGTTCTTAAGTGCGGGCGCGTCGTTCACGCCATCACCCGTCACGGTGACGACGTGGCCTTTCTCTTGGAGGAGCTGGACGATGCGTAGTTTCTGGTCGGGGCTCGTGCGCGCAAAGATGAGGTCGGGCGCATCGAGGGCTTCGCTCACGTCGCCATCACTCATCTGCTTGAGCTCGTCACCGAGGATGATGCGCGCCTCGCCCCGGATGATGCCGACTTGACGCGCAATCGCTTCCGCGGTGAGTCCGTGGTCGCCCGTAATCATGATAATCTTGATGCCTGCGGTGCGGCATTGCTCAACACTCTCCTCAACACCCGGTCGTGGCGGGTCGAGCATGCCGACGAGGCCGATGAACGTGAACCCTTCCTCGATCGTCTTGAGGCGTTTCGTGTCTTTGTAGGCGAAGGCGAGAACGCGCTCGCCCCTGCTTGACAAGCGCGCGTCAGCCTCGATGATTTCGCGTTTCCTCGCCGCGGTGAGGGGGATGCGCCGGCCATTCGTGAGGATGTGCGAGCATTTATCGACGACGACTTCGGGCGCGCCTTTCATGTAGGCGCGGTGCACGAGCTTCCCGACAATCTGGTTCGTCGTGATCATGCGCTTCGTCTTGCTATCAAAGGGTGTTTCGTGGAGGCGGGGCATGTTATGCAGGATGCCCTGGATGGGCTTCAGCTTGTTCGCGTAGACGATGAGTGCTCCTTCAGTGGGGTCGCCGATGAATCCGTTGAGGTCGAGCCGGGCATTATTGCAGAGCGCCATGCACGCCCAGAGCGTCGTGATGCCATCTGCTTTCCTGAGCGCTCGCTCGTGCGCTGCGAACTCGAAGCTGTTAATGATGACAGTCTGGACGCTCATCTTGTTCTGCGTGATCGTGCCTGTCTTGTCTGTGCAGATGACTGTTGTCGAGCCGAGTGTCTCGACGCTCTCGAGGTTCTTGATGAGCGCGTGCTTCTTCGCCATGTGCTTGCTCGCTATCGTGAGGGCGAGCGTCACCGTCGGGAGGAGCCCCTCAGGGACGTTGGCGACGATGATGCCGATGGCGAAGATGAGGCTGCCGATCATGCTCTTCCCGAGGACGATGCTGACGAGGAAGAAGATGGCTCCGAGGATGATGGCGATCGTGCTGATGACGCTGATGAAGTGGTGGAGTTCTCTCCGTATGGGCGTTTCTACCTCGCCCGTCTCCTTCGTGAGCTTGACAATGCGGCCGATCTGGGTTTGCATGCCCGTGCCGTAGACGAGGGCTTTCCCGTTCCCGCTCTGCACGAGCGTGCCTGAGAAGACCATGTTCCTGCTCTCGAGGATGTTGTCGTGCGTGCACTCGAGCTTCCGCAGTTCTGGCTCGCTCTCACCTGTGAGGCTGCTGTGGTCGACTTTGAGTTGGTGCTCCTCGATGAGCCGCCCGTCAGCAGGTATGCGGTCTCCCTCATTGAGGATGATGATGTCTCCTGGGACGACGTGCTTTGCTTCTATCTGCTGCTCTCGTCCGTCGCGGAGCACCGTGATGCGCTGGGGGAGCATTTTCTTGAAGCTCTCCATGATGCGCTCGCTCTGGTGTTCTTGCAGGTAGGTGAACGTTGCATTGAGGAAGACGACAGCGATGAGGGCGATCCCGATGGGGAGGTTGCCCTGTCCTGGGTCGAGGTACTCTGCGAGGAACGCGAGGCAGCCACCAATGATGAGGAGGACGGCGAAGAAATTCGTGAACTGTCTTAGGAACTTGATATACTCGGGCGTTTGCTTCTTCACTGAGAGCTCGTTCGGCCCGTACTGGAGGAGGCGCTGGGTCGCGGCGCTCGTCGTGAGCCCCTCGGGGCCGCTCTCGACGCGCTGATAGAGCTCTTCAAGAGGAATCTTGTGCTCGTCATTCCGTAGTGAATTGTCCACGCCGCTTTCCCTCCGGAGGCCATTCCTTGAGAATGATTAATAAATATTAGTTGTAACTCGTGAGGGAAGGGTGACACCCTCTGAGTCCTGCTCCGCTGCAGTGGTCAGTGACGGGGAAGCTATAAAAGCGTGGGGTGGACTCACTTCTCTATGCCGACGTATTCGCACTCGCGCATCAGCTCGTTCGAGAATTGCCGCTTGCAGTTCAAGTTCCACTACATTGATAAGGTGCCTGTCGAGCAGGAGGACACTGTTGAGACCTTCCTCGGCTCGCTCGTGCACGAGGCGCTCGAGAAGCTCTACAAGGATTTACAGTTCGAGAAGCGTCTCTCCCTCGAGGACCTGCTCGCGTGGTTCCGCAGGGAGTGGGCGAAGCGCTGGGACCCAGCGCGTATCAAGGTCGTCCGCGCCGAGTACAGCGAAGAGAATTATCGTGCAATGGGGGAACGCTACCTCACTGATTACTACCGGCGTTACGCACCGTTCACCCAGGGGCGAACGATTGGTCTCGAGACGCAGGACTTCCTCCAGCTCGATGCTACGCGAAAATACCATGTCCGCATCGACCGTTTCGTCGATGCTGGTGAAGGGGTCTATGAGATTCACGACTACAAAACGAACACGAGGCTGAAGACGCAGGAGGAACTCGAGGCTGACCGTCAGCTCGCCATGTACGCGCTCTGGGTGCACGAGAACTATCCTGAGGCGCGGCGCGTGCGACTCGTCTGGCATTTCCTCGCTTTTGACAAAGAAATGGTTGTTGAGAAGGAACTCTCCGCGCTCAAGGCCTTGAAGGAAGAAGTCCTCGCCCGCATCGATGAGATGGAGTCTGCGACAACGTTCCCCCCGACGAAGAGCGCGCTCTGCGATTGGTGCGCTTACCAAGCGCTCTGCCCGTTGTGGAAACACAAGTTCGTCGTTGATGCGCTCCCCCCGGAAGAGTTCAAACGCGAAGACGGCGTGCGCCTCGTTGATGAGTACGCGCATCTGAAGGAAGAGGAGAAACGCCTGAAGGAGCGACTCGATGCGGTGCAGCAGCGGCTCGTTGCGTATGGTGAGCAGCACGGCGTCTCAGTGGTCTATGGCTCTTCGCATCGCGC
>RFKA01000127.1 GCA_003694385.1 Candidatus Woesearchaeota archaeon
CTCTGGGGCCTCCTCTTCGCGACGGGCGTGCTCACACTGGTCTTCATCAGCCTCCACTACGTGCTGAGCCTCCCCAAGCAGCCAGTGATCGATATCAATGGTATCCCTCAGGTTCCGAGCTTTACGCAGTTGTGGTCGCGGCTCAAAGGGAAGACGCACCTCGTGCTCGTCGTGAGTGCATTATTCCTCCTCGTGGCGTGGCGCCACTACCTCGCGCGCTACGCCATCATGTATAGTAAGAGTGGAATCGTCGTCGGCGCGGGGTACACTGACGTCCACGTCTATCTCCCCGCGATGACACTCCTCGTCATTGTCGCGGCGCTCATGGCCGTAGTGTTCCTCGTCTGGCTCCACTACGAGCGGCGCCTCCGGAAACGGCACGTCGTTGCGACAATGATTGGCCTCTATCTCACCCTCTCCCTCCTCGGCTCACTCATCGTCCCCGCCATCGTCCAGAGCCTCGTCGTTTCCCCGAACGAGCTCAAACTCGAACAACCATACATTGAGCATAACATCGCCTTCACGCGGGAAGCCTACGGCCTCAATGATGTCGCCATTCGGGATTTCACGCCCGCGCCCGTCACGCGGGAGAGGCTCGATGCGGCGAGTCCAACTGTGAAGAACATCCGCCTCTTGGACTGGCGGCCACTCACGCAGACGTACAAGCAGACGCAAGAGATACGGCTCTACTATGACCTCAGCGGCATCGACATCGACCGCTACGTGCTCGATGGGGAACTCACGCAAGTCATGATCGCGCCGCGCGAGCTCGACCAGCAGCAAATCGCCGAGGGGGCGCGGACGTGGGTGAACCTCCACCAGGTTTACACGCATGGTTTCGGCGCCGTCGTCAGCCCCGTGAACAAAGTGACGACCGAGGGCTTGCCCGTCTACCTCGTCAAGGATATTCCTCCCCAGACGGAGCAGAAAGAGCTCGAGATTACCGAGCCGCGCATCTACTATGGAGAGCGGCAACGCGGCTACGTTGTCGTGAACACGGGGACAGAAGAGTTTGACTATCCGCGGGGCGACACGAACGCGTACACACGTTATAGTGGAACAGGGGGTGTCGTCCTCGATTCCTTCCTGAAGAAACTCTTCTTCGCTCTCCGCTTCAGCGATGTGAAGCTCCTCTTGTCGAATGATATAACGCGAGAGTCGCGCATCCTCTTCCATCGCAACATTCAGGAACGCATCGCGACACTCGCGCCGTTCCTCACGCTTGACCGCGACCCCTACCTCGTCATAGACAATGGCCGGCTCGTCTGGGTGCAGGACGCGTACACGACGACGGGGCACTTCCCCTACAGTGCGCGCGCCGGGCGCGTCAACTACTTGCGGAACGCGGTGAAAGTCGTCGTTGATGCGTACGATGGTAGCGTCACGTTCTACGTTGTTGACGACGAGCCGCTCATCAAGACCTATAGCGAGATCTTCCCGGGAACGTTCAAGCCGCTCGACGAGATGTCACCGTCGCTGCGCGCCCACCTGCGCTACCCGCAAGACCTCTTTGAAGTCCAGGCGCGCATCTACAGCACCTACCACATGGACGACCCGACCGTGTTCTACAACAAGGAAGATGCCTGGCAGTTCCCAAGCGAGATTTACGGGACGGGCGAGCGCGTCCGCATGGACCCGTATTACATCATCATGGACCTCGACGGGCCCGAGTTCGTCCTCATGATGCCCTTCACGCCAATCCGGAAAGACAACATGATCGCGTGGTTCGCGGCGCGCTCGGATGGCGAGCACTACGGCGAGCTCACGCTCTACCAGTTCCCGAAAGACGAGCTCGTCTATGGCCCAAGCCAGATCGAGGCGAAGATTGACCAGGACTCTGAGATCTCACAGCAGCTCACCCTATGGAGCCAGCAGGGCAGTCGCGTGACGCGCGGCAACCTGCTCGTCATCCCCGTGCAGGACAGCCTCTTGTACGTCGAGCCACTCTACATCCAGGCGGAGACCGGGCAGCTGCCGCAGCTCAAACGCGTCATCGTGAGCGATGGCGAACGCGTCGTCATGGAGGAGAGCTTCGGCGAGGCACTCGACGCCCTCTTCGGGAAGAGCAGCACACCAGTGGTCGCTGGTTCGTCGCTTGTCGAGCAGGCGAGCACGTACTACGACGCGATACAAGCGGCGATGCGCAATGGTGATTGGGCGGGCATCGGCGAGAACCTCGAGAAACTCGGCGAAGTGCTCGAGAATATGAAATAAGTCAGCTCGCTTCTTTCAGGGCTTCCTGGAACTCCCAACCTGCTCTTTCGCCATCACGTCCATGTTCGTTCTGCGTGGCTGGCTTGAACGAGAGAGATTCATTCAACGACTAGTTTCCCCGTCATTGAGCCGTGCCCCCTACCGCAGTAAACGGAGCAGGCAAAGGGGAACGTTCCCTTCTTATCAGCAACGAATTCAACTTCCACAGTCTTTCCGGGCTCCAGTTGCTCATTGATTCCAAAGGCGGGGAGCGAGAACCCATGAGTCACGTCTTCACTGGTTATTTTCAAACTGACATAGTCTCCTTCTTTGACGGTGATAGTGTTTGGAATAAACTCCCAGTTCCTCGCGGTTAACTCAATTTCCTTCTCTTCCACCCCTTCAGGTCCCCTAGAGGGAGGATTATAGCTATCAATTTTATTTTCCTGCTGCGGAGCCCCACTATTTTCTTGTGCAGGGGACTGGGCTTGACAGCCACTTAACAGCAAGACCAAAGCGAGTACAGCGAATAACGCATAGGATTTCATCAGTATCATCCCCTCTGGAAAAGAAAAATTCCCCTTTTTAGAATTTATGAACTTGCGCTCTATCAGAAGGAGAGTGAAGTCCTTGGGGAGCGCTTCCCCGTTAGGAGTATGAGCCCGCGGGGATTTGAACCCCGGACCACTCGATTTCCGCGACGCTTCGCGCCGTATCAGTCGAGCACTCTACCAGGCTAAGCTACGGGCTCGTTGATGCACCGGCCGGGATTTGAACCCGGGTCACAGCGTTGGCAACGCCGTATACTAACCACTATACTACCGGTGCGTTGCTGGCCGCAACCAAGGAGGGGTATTTATTACTTTTCCTTCTTCTCTTTGCGTGAGATGAGGATGAGGTGGCTCTTGAGGATGAGGTCGTGTTGGCTGATGAACGCGAGCAGCACGAGTCCTGAGTAGATGAACTCGAAGATCTTGCTGAGCGTGACGAGGTCTATGCGTGCAAAGCTGATGACGCCGATGAAGGTCAGGAGGCTCGTGAACTCAAAGATGAGGAATGCGATGCTCGCGGCGAAGAGGAAGTCCCAGGGGCGGCGGTCCTTGTGGCTTGTTGAGCGGCTCATGAAGAGGTAGGCATAGAGCGTGATGAAGATTGCGATGAAGGCGAGCGCAATCGTTAAGAGTCCCCGAACATAGCCCTCGTACATGTTTCTGCTCAACAGCAGGGTCTTTTATAAATATTATCAGGAAAAAACAATGATTATTATTACTTTAAAGTAGTAAAAAAGAAAAAGTTTATATACTTCTCTGCCTTCAATGAGTACAATGACTGAGACCAAAGACGTCTCGGAAATCTATGAGCTGCTCCGAAACCCCGAACGATTCAGCGAAGGCCTTCGTGAAGCCGTGCGCAGCGGGCACGCAGGGGCACTCATCTACGCGCTCGAGCAGCGAGGCATCACGCCGCCCGAGGGGGACGAGCCCCGAACAGTGAGGCTTCTCAGAACACTCAACCCCCGGCTCCGCGTCGTCGCGCTCATGAATGCCGCTGAAGACCGAGGAGCATCCATTAATGATCCCCGAACAGCTGTCGGCGCCCTCTACCAATCACTCCTCGGAGAAGACTATAAGAACGTCACCGCACGAGCAGTCAAGGTCACGCAGAGAAACGCAGGAGTCGACGAGAACGGAGCGTACGACCTCGTCGAAGTCATAGAGAAGCCCTACGACGCGATGAGCGAACGAGAGAAGGACGACGTGCACCAATTCATCCTGCGCGAGCGAGGCATCACCCTCGAAGACTATCTACAACCCGGCGACCCACACACCGTCGCCGTCAAGCTCGGGCCCGAAGACAAAGCGTACACTGCTCTCGCAAGCCTCGGCGAACGGCTCTACACGGATAGATACGGAACGCTCCTCATCAAAGACCGTGTACCAGCCGCACGCCAGCCCCGCCGCGCATCGGCCAGCATTGAGCGGGTGTGGGATGAAGAAGGCAACAGCTACCGCGTCGCAGTATGGGAAGACGAAGCACCGTTATGCAAATTCTACCAGCAACACCGCAGCCTCATTGAAGAAGCAGCAGC